>CAZBAQ010000010.1:0-13345 GCA_964489855.1 uncultured Planctomycetia bacterium
AGAAAAAGGTCAAAAAGATTTTAAATATCCCTAATAGAAAAAAGATAGATATAATAATCAGCATGGGCTATCCTGAAAAAGACGAACCAAGGGAAAGGATCAGAAGGCCGCTAGATAAGATACGACGGTTTAATAAAGAGAGACATTAATAATATTGGAGGATTTAGAGGTAAGTTTCAGGAATAGATCCCGTTTTACAGGCATATCTTTTATTTCATCCCCATTAATGGTAACCCTGACGATTCTATACTTACCATGATCCAGTTTTTTAGGATTCAGGTAGTTTACTGTGATCTTCCTTCCTGCAAAGTGCGTATTTACTGAAATATTTTTGGATTTTTTGAACTGCTCTTTAACGAGCTTGGGATCAATAACGAGATTTCCCATTTCACCGCGTATACCAAAGACCTGTGTCAGTATTGTCAAAACAAACCAGCTTGCTGAACCAGTGAGATAGTGATACATACCTCTTCCGTCAGAGTTAAAATATTCAGGAAGACCGGGGTAGATCTTGCTGGATTCCTGATTCATGCACATTTTATAGATGGAGTTTAAAACCTCAAATCCTTCTTTGACAAACCCTCTTTTATAAAGCGCGTATGCAAACATCATATTCATGTGGCTGAAGAACGCGCCATTTTCCTTTTCGCCATACACAAACCCAAAGGCCCTGCCGAGATCAGGATAGATCCCTCCAAAGTCAGTATTAAGTCTGAACCCGCCTGATCTTTTATCCCACAGGTATTTTTTCGCGCTGCGCCAGATTTGTTTTACCTGCTTATCAGTCGCAACACCACTCATAATAGGGAATACCTGGCCGGTCAGGGTCATGCGAACGCCATTTTTATGGTCACCTTCAACACGCCGACCTTTATTGTCGTAATAGCCATTAAAAAAACTATAGCCGGCTTTTGTCCTTACCCATTCTTTTTTTCGGATACGCTGGATAAGACGATTGACAGAGGGCAAGGTCTTGCTCTGCCCAGCTTGTATTAAAGTTAGAATATTCCCGACATATGCGGATGTAAAGGCAACGCTTTCGCCTTTTTCGGCCGCCATATCAAGTCCGTCGTTCCAGTCAGCTCCTTCTAATCTAAAATTTCCGTGTTTTCCGAGTTTTGTAAATGGACGTTTGTGCTGGCGTAATATATGATCGAGCACAGTGCCATTTTTCCTGCTCTCAAAATAAGGCACTTTTTTATAAAGTATACCCCTGTCGCCTGTCTGGTTTATATATAGTTCGAGTGTTATAAACGGCCACATCCCATGATCCATCCAGACGCGCGGAATGTCATTTCTGTCAGGTATGAATTCGCCCTGTTTTTTTCCGATTATTGTGGCATTGGAACCATCAGTGCGGACTCCGGCAAAGTTATTTATGAGGATACCTCGTGCCTCCGAAGGTTTTGTCATTAGTAGCGTCAGGCAGTCCTGCCACAGATCGCGCCAGCCCCTGCCGCCACGGCCATAGTCAAAGTCAGGCAGGAATGAATTCCCAAAGATCTTTCGAAGGGTCGGCTGGAGCGCTACCCACTTAAACCACCTGTCAAAATCCTTATTTCCAGTGGTAATATAGATAGGGCTTGATTTCTTATTCCAGAATTTTTTATTTTCTGATAAGGCAGTATCTATTTTTTTGCGTGAATTGAATTTTCTGAATATAGTTTCCGGGGATTGTTTTTGCGTAATACCCATCAGGATTATGTATTTTTTTGATTTTCCCGGCTTGAGCGTTAGAGACCTGAATCTCAAAGCGCCTATTGCCTCTTTTCCCTGTCTTGAGACTATTGACTTTCTTTTAGGTGAGATGCTTTTTATTACAGCTTCTGGTTTGTCGAGATTACCCTGTTCTCCTGAGAATTCGAGAATAGTGGGAAAGGAGCCAAGCGGTGAGGTTCCAGACCCTTCGCATCCTAATACAAAATACGAGGTAGCGTTTATCTTGTGCCCGCGCTCATCAAAGACCATAGTGGGGGTCACTACTACGCCGTTTGTATTTGTCTTTATCCTGTTCAACAAGGCGCTGCAATGCCTGTGGTCACGCAGCCTATCCGCGGATCGGCCATATATAGGAATAGCAGCAGTCGGAGTGACGTGGAGTTTTTTCTTAGATACATTGGTCAGTTCAGCTGACATTACCTCGACCGTATCGTTATCTGCAGGAATAAAATTTGTGAATTCTGCCTTGAGCCCTATTTTTTTATTGAGGCGGATTGTCTTGTGCCACAACATGCCCGCTTCTACCAAAGATTCATCTACCTCACCTGATGCGGCAGACCACGCGCCAATACCTTTAATATATACCCAGAAATTACGATTATATCTCGAGTCGCGCAGGTCCTCAGTAGTGACAGGAGGCGTTAAGAAGCAGTCCTGATCGAGCTTGATGTCACCGTGCAGGGTGGGGGTAATAGAGGAGAGGAGCCCTTTTTCATTTGCAAGCGGAAAAGATAGCCGTCTTACCTTGTGCGGGTCCTTTGCCACAAATGTGCCATTATCATCCAGGAATTTCCAAAGAGTATGATTAATCACATTAAAACTTTCCGATCAAGTGGTCGAGGTTTCGCCTCGACCACTTGAGTTACCATTTTTCCCAGTGCAAGACCTCTTTTAGGTCTTTTTTTGCCTTTGGGCCCTGCTTATTTTTGGGGTAGCCCACAGATATCATGCTTACGAGTTTATAACCCTCGGGTACCTTGAAGATATTCCTTACTTCTTCAATATAATCTTTTTTATCACCTGCTATCCAGCATCCGCCGAGTCCCAGCGCCTCTATTGCCAACAGCATATTCTGCGTTGCAGCAGAGCAATCCTCGAGGTAGTATTTTGTATCCTTTGAGAATACTGCTATTAGATGAGGGGCGTCTTTTATGAATGGCCCGTTAGGACATAGACTGCAGATTTTATCAAGCACCTCTTTATCAGACGTAATGATAAACTCCCACGGCTGTTCATTTCTGGCTGTTGTCGCGACACGACCCGCGTCAATTATTTTCTCAAGGACTTCTTCTGGGACCTTTTTGTCGGAGTATTCCCTCACGCTTTTTCTCTGTTTAATGATTTCAAAGATGTTCATATCTTTTCCTCCTGCAACTTGTTTCTATTATGTTATCACGACACAAAACCAAAGGCAAGATTTATGATATTTGACTCAGTTTAGGGAGGGTGCGCCACATGGATATATCCTCCATGCAGAGGTATACAGGAAGTTTTTTAGAATGCTTGAAGAGCTTTTCCAGCATGGATTCATAGATCCGATGCCTTATTTTATATGGGTATCTTAGCTTATTGTCGTAGCCTAGAATCAATTCCTCGTCTAGGATCTTATTTCCCGGAAAACGCGTCTCTATCACCTGTTTTACCTTTGGGTTGAACCTTAGCGACCCAATGCTTATCCATGCGATGTCCTTTGGTTTTATTGCGCTGAAGAGCAGATCTATCAACCTTCCGTATTCTTTTTCCCAGCCATTAAAATATACAACAGGATCGAAATGGGCTGAGATCTTATATCCTGCTTCAACGCATTTTTTTGCTGATCTTATGCGTTCATTTAAAGCAGGCGTAAAGAATTCATTTTCATCTATTATGCTTTGCGGGTTGAAAGACCATGCCACAACAATGTTTCCAGCATGATCTATCTTTAAGAGGTTGTCTATGTTTACACTTTTTGTTTTAAATTCAAATCTCACATCAGGGTGTTTTTTAAAGAAATCCACTATAGGGAGTGAGTACTGGGTGATGTCATCTAACATCAGAGAGTCTGAAAACTCACCTGTCCCTATGCGCATGCGGGGTTTTTTATAAGATGAAAATACCTGGAAAAACTTGTCGATATTTGCCGGGAATATCAGGCCGGGGCTATTCGTGTATTCCTGGAGATAACAATACGTGCATTCAAACAGACATCCGAAGCTCAGATTGAAGATATGGTAACCGCATCCGACAGCCTTTTTAGTGCACGGGCATTTTTTGAAGAAATCGTAGTTTTCGAGGGTGATAAAGACGGTGTCGCGTCTTTTATTATAAGTTTCTATAGTAAAGTTTCCGCTCGTCTTTAGATGATCTTTAAGCGAGGCTATTTCAGAGATCCTGGCTTTTGGAAACGATCTCTTGAATCTCTGGGCAAGGTTTGAGCGCCTGGCAGATTTTTCTACGAATATATTCCTTGGGTAGAATTCAGTTTTTTTTAAGTTTAGAGCGGAGTTTTTGTCCAATTTTAGTTTTGGCAGATATGCCTTTGATGCCTCATCATTGATGTAGGCGTATGGAAACCTTCTTTTTAGAAGCTCGTCTTTTAGAGCGTCAAAACTCTTTATATGTACATCCTCAATGATTTTTTCTGGAGGGGTATCTTCTCTTTTTGATATCTCGTAAAGGAGCCGGGTTATTTCCTGTTTTTTATTTACGCCGAGAAAAGGGAGGCCTGACCTGACAAAGTATTCAGTTCTTTCTAAGCGCTTAGATTCTTTTCTATAAATTCGCATAAGATATTCGCGGCAGATTTGATCGAGGAGGAGAGTTTCGATTTATCATCATTGGTCAGGTCTTTGTAAAAAGGTTTTTTATGAATGATGTCCGTTACGTAAAATAGGGCCATTGCTTTTTTGCCGGTATGTCTTGAGGCGGAAAAAAGCGCGCTGCATTCCATCTCGACTATCTTTATATTTTTTTCTTTTAGCCTGTCAGCGTAACCCTCTTCCAGTTTTAGGGACCCAAGTGTCGCGCAGGTCAACTTTTTTATGTCTTTATTGGCCTTGAGGAAGTTTTCCATAAGGGCCTTGTCGCTTGAAAATACCTTCCAGGGGTCTTTGTTTCCTAAGAGCATGTCTGTAAAGCTCTCCAGGGAATAGCATTCCCCAGGCACCACAAGGTCCCCTACGCCTATATCTTTTTCCTCTTTGACCAGGCCGCATGAACCAAAGAGTATTATATTCTGGCACTGTGTTTTAGTGAGATACAATACCGCATCTCCTGATAGCCCTGGGCCTATACCTGTTTGTATTGCCGTGAAAGATTTACTATTGCCGGAGTTATATACTCTGCCTTTTGAAAATTCTTTTACGCCCAGGTCCTTTAACATGTCTTTTTTCAGGAGAGGAAGGAGCAGGCACGTTTTTTTTACCTGGGATTCCTTTATGCCGAATAAAACCTCAAATTTTTCCATAGCTTAACTTTCCTTATCTGACAAATCGTGCGTGTCAACTTTGTCAGATAAGGGGGATTAGGGTGTAGTCTAGGTTGCCGAGGCCCTTTTTGTGGGCGTATTCAAACATTGTCTCGCAATGCATAAGGTCTTTGTCTTTGTTTATGAGGTCCAGGGTCGCCTTTTCAAGCGCCAGGATGTCTTTAGATGCAAGTATGCCTATGTCTTTGGTGATGATCTTTTCGTTTTTTGTAGATATGCAGTCGCATTCCTTTGTTACGTCAAAGGCAAAATTTATAAAAAAACTGTTTTTGAATCTGGAGAGGATGAATCCGGCTGTGTCCACCATTCTTTTGGAAAATATATCTACGTCCTCGTTCCAGTTTATAAATATACCTTCGAATTTACAGGCGCACAGGCATTCGCCGCAACCTACGCATTTTGATTGATCTATGGATGCCTTGCCGCTATCCGCAAATGATATTGCGTTCACAGGACATATATCTATGCAGCATCCGCAAGAGGTGCAGCGTTTTTCTGCTACGTGCGGCTTGAGAGAGGAGTGCTGGACCTGTTTCGTGGCCTTGGATGACATACCCATTGCCACGTTTTTAAGAGAGCCCGCATACCTGGACAGGATATGGCAGGTTACATGCGATAATACCACGAGGTTATCCAGCATGCCTATAAAAGAAGGGATCTTTATCTTTTTTATATATTCTGAATCTATTTCGTATTCTACCCCGTCCTGGCCGAATGCGCCGTCAGCTATTATAAATGGCGCTCCTACCCTGGAATGCGCAAATCCTTTATTTTGCGCTAAAGTCAGGTGGTCGACGGCATTTAGACGAGAACCTTTATATATGACATTTGTGTCAAAAAGGAATGGTTTTGCCTTTTTATTTTTTATTTGAGAGATAACCGTCTTTACAATCTCAGGCGCGAGATTGTAGACGCATTTAGTGTCCCCTATCGTGAGTTTGACAGGGATGAATTCATCTTTTTTATATGCTGAAAAAGGATCTATGTTTTTTAGGAGTTTTAATAGCGAAGATGTCCTCTCACCGTCGATCTTTACAAAATAAACATCACTTTTCATTTTTAGCGGGGGAAAATTTAGACTGTAGGATCCTGGGCCAGCCAAAAGGGCTCGTAATTATTTTCCTCCAGGATCTTCATGGTAGCGTCCACTATATCCTTGTCGTATTTAGAACCAGCATGGTCATTTAACTCTTCCATAGCCTTTTTAAGTCCGAGCGCAGCCCTGTAAGGCCTGTGGAAAGTCATTGCCTCCAGGACATCAGATATGGCCAGGATCCTTGCTTCAGGTATTATTTCATCTCCTGATAGGCCGCGCGGGTATCCTTTGCCGTTAAGTCGTTCATGGTGCTGGTAGATCGCTTCTGGTATGGGAAATGGAAATGCATGTGGCTTGAGCATATCGTAACATCTTTTTACATGCTCCTGGATCATTTTAAATTCCAATTCAGAAAGTTTCCCGGGTTTGTTCAATATCTCCAGCGGGATCAGGATCTTTCCTATGTCATGGAGTTCCGCGGACAGGCGTAATTCCAGCACCCTGTCGTTGTCCCAGCCTAATCTTTTGGCTATTTTTTCAGCGATCATTGAGACGCGACGGGTGTGACCAAAGGTATACGGGTCTCTTATCTCAAGCACATTATCAAGCACCTTGAGCGAGCTCATTACCATGTTCAGCCTGCCCTGTTCTATATGGTCATACTCGGTTATGTCACGGGTTATGTCAACTGTCCCTATTATTTCATCATCTCTATTTCTTACAGGTATCTTCGTGGTTGTTACGCAGTTATAAGAGCCGTTTGGGAGAAGCGTGCGTTCGATCTTTCCTGTTATGGGGCTGCCTGTCTTCAGCACATAGTTATCGTCGTCAAACATCTTCCTGGCCTGGTCCTTTGGAAAGAAATCAAAGTCGGTCTTGCCTATGATCTGTTCGGGTTTCATCTTGAAACCATTTGCGTAGAAACGATTTACTCTTATGAGGCGGTTTTTACTGTCCTTGAAATAAACCGCGTCGGGCAGATTATCCAGGAGATTCTTGAAGAGCTGTTTTTCAAACGAGAACTGCTCTTCAAGTTCTTTGTGTTTAGTGATATCTTCAAGCACGCCCTCTATATATAATCGTTTCTTGTCAGAGGCGGATTTTGTCAGCTGAGCAGTAATGGCCACCCAGACATCGTTTTTGTCTTTTGTCTTAAACTGGGTCTCGTAGAACCTGACCGTAGTTTCTTTTTTTAGAGTTTTTGTGAAATCCTTTAATTCCCTCCGGTCCTTGAAAAGGGATCTTAAGGTAAGTTTATGGATCTCCTTTTCAGAGGAGTAGCCTAATATTTTGGCCAGGGCAGGGTTTACTGCGAGAAATTTTTCCTTTGGAGAGAGCTGGTACCTGAACAGACATATACCCAGTCTGTCAGCAGTGGAAAACCTTAAATAAAACTCATCTTTTGTTTTGGACTTTTTGATTACCATGGTTATAATATATATTAGCATAAAACATCTGAAAGATAAAGGAAAAATCATGGTAAGGACAAAGATAATCTGTACGCTCGGGCCAGCCTCATCCAACGAAACTGTTGTGAGGAACATGATGCTCCAGGGCATGGATGTAGTGAGGTTTAATTTTTCGCATGGAAATCACGCGGCGCACCTTTCGCGTATTAACCTTGTCAGGAAGGTGAACGAGAAATACAGGCGCCACGTGCGGATATTGCAGGACCTGGAAGGGCCGAGGATGAGGATAGGGAGACTGAGGGGCCACAGGGCCGTGGTTTTAAAAAAGAGGCAGGCTGTGTGGTTTTCACAAAAGGATATACACGAGACAGATAACGTTATTCCGTTTGATTATGAGGGGCCGCTCGTGAGCCTCAAAGACGCGGAGTTTATATATATTGACGACGGCAGCATTGTTTTAAAGATAAAAGGCGTTGAGAAAAGAAGGATCAGGACAGAGGTCGTTATCGGCGGGGTCCTGAAAGAGCATAAGGGCATAAATGTTCCAGGCGCCAGGCTCCAGTTTCCAAAAATAAGCGAGAAGGACAAAAAGGATATTGCCTTTGGGGTAGAAGCCGGTATTGACTATATCGCGCAGTCGTTCGTAAGAAATAAAAAAGATATATTAGAGGTAAGGAAAAGGGTCAGGCCTGAGCTGGAGTCATGCCTTATTATTTCAAAGATAGAAAATCGCGAAGGCATCCGTAATATCGACGAGATCATTGATTCCTCTGATGGCATCATGATCGCGCGAGGGGATATGGGCGTGTCAGTGCCTGTATACGAGGTGCCTATTATCCAGAAAAGGATCATTAAAAAGTGCAATAAAAAGAAAAAGTTTGTCATTACCGCTACCCAGATGCTCGAAGGCATGGTCGAGAATATCCGGCCTACCAGGGCAGAAGTTACAGATGTCGCCAATGCCATCATAGACGGCACAGACTTTGTAATGCTCTCGGCTGAGACAGCGATTGGCAGGTATCCGGTAGAGTCTGTCAAGATGATGAACGACATCATCAAATTCACGGAGAAGCACAAATAAAAAGGAGGGGTCATGGCTGTTTCGTACAAAAAATTGGGACTGGTGAATACGAGAGAGATGTTTAAAAAGGCAATGGCGGGTAAGTACGCTATTCCAGCGTATAATTTCAACAACATGGAGCAGCTCCAGGCAATAATAACAGCGTGTATAGAGACCAGATCGCCTGTAATACTGCAGGTATCTTCAGGTGCGAGAAAGTACGCAAACCAGATACTTTTAAAGCATATGGCAATGGGCGCCATGGAGATAATAAAGGATTCCGGTGTGAATATACCGGTTGCGCTTCACCTGGACCACGGCGATACGTACGAACTATGCGTATCGTGTATAGAGTCAGGGTTTTCATCTGTTATGATAGACGGCTCTGGCAAGCCTTTTGAGGAGAATGCGGAGCTTACAAAAAAGGTAATGGATTACGCGCATAAATACGATGTTACCGTAGAAGGCGAACTCGGGGTCCTGGCAGGTATAGAGGATGACGTGAGTCATGAAAAAAGTCACTATACACATCCTGAAGAGGTGCAGGAATTCGTGTCAAAGACAGGCGTTGATTCATTGGCTATTTCTATTGGTACCTCACACGGCGCTTATAAGTTTAAGGTAGGGCCAGGCGAGGAGATCCCGCCTCTCAGGTTTGACATATTGCACGAGGTTGAAAAAAGACTTCCTGGTTTCCCAATAGTCCTGCATGGTTCAAGCTCTGTTCCAAAGGAATACGTGGACCTTGTCAACAAATATGGTGGAAAGCTCGAGCAGACAGCAGGTGTTTCTGAGAAGCAGTTAAGAGAGGCTACCCAGTCAGCTGTATGTAAGATTAATATAGACACGGACGGCCGCCTGGTAGTGACGGCAAAGATACGTGAGGTATTTGTAAATTCGCCAAAGGAATTTGACCCCCGCAAGTATCTCGGCCCAGCGAGGACAGAGCTTATAAAGATGTACAAGCACAAGAACGAACACGTGCTAGGAAGCGCAGGCAAGGCATAATCATGATAGATAAAATAGCTCTAATAGCTTCTATAGTACTGCCTTTGTGGAACATCCCGCTTATCGTGAGGATAATAAAAAGACGTTCTTCAGGCGACATAAGCGTATTTTGGGCCGTGGGCGTCTGGGTGTGTCTTCTGGCAATGCTTCCTTCTGGCCTGAGGAGCGACTTTTTAGTCTGGAAGGCCTTTACAATAGCCAATTTTCTCTTTTTCAGTTTCGTGGCACTCGTCACGGTCCTGTTCCATAAGAAGAAATAACACATTAAAAATGAAGATAATACCTATTTTTATTCCCCATGCAGGGTGTCCGTATAAGTGCGTGTATTGTGACCAGCGTAAGATTTCTGGTGCTCGCAGCATGCCCGCGGTTAGAGAGATCCAGTCTATTATTAAGCGTAATCTCAAGACAATCCATAAAGGTGAAAAAGTGGAGGTTGCTTTTTTTGGCGGCACGTTTACATTTTTGCCCGCAGACTTACAGGAGAAATATCTGGACGCTGTACAGCCGTTTTCCAAGACCCTTCGTATGTCCACGCATCCTGAGGCAGTTTGTTCAAAGGCAATGGCCCGGTTTAAGAAAAAAGGCGGGCGCATGGTAGAACTTGGCATACAGTCGCTTGATAAAGAGGTCTTGAAAAAGATCAAAAGAGAAACAAGCCTCGACTCAGTTAAAGATGCGGCAAGATGCATTAAAAAAGCAGGACTCAGATTAGGCGTTCAGATAATGCTGGGTCTGCCAGGAGATAATCTTCAAAAATCAATATACACAGCGAAGAAACTAATTAAGTTAAAACCTGAAACTGCTCGAATATATCCAACGCTTGTTATCAAAGGAACAGGGCTTGCCAGGCAGTATAAAAAAGGAAAATATAAACCCTTGTCTTTAGAACATGCAATTGCGCAGGCAGCTATTATCACCGACATTTTTG
Organism: uncultured Planctomycetia bacterium; assembly: GCA_964489855.1. Taxonomy (GTDB): domain Bacteria; phylum Omnitrophota; class Gorgyraeia; order Gorgyraeales; family Gorgyraeaceae; genus JAHIPS01. The sequence continues at coordinate 10,630 of CAZBAQ010000010.1, forward strand.
AACGTTCAGATGTAAGGGTTATTCGTATCGGACTTCATCCTTCCCGAGATTTAGATTCAAAAGCTACGATGCTCGCAGGCCCGTATCACCCTGCGTTTGGAGAAATGGTTCGTAGTCGACAGATGCGAAACAAGATAATTGGCGCAATAAAAGATAAATATGTAGCGAATCGTTCTCGCATAGAGATTCATGCGCCAGGGAATATGTTTAACCTGATATCAGGGCATAAAAAGGAAGAAAAGAAATTTTTAGAAAAGCATTTTGGAGCTCCGGTTATATTGCGTAAAGGCGCAAGATTTGGAATAAAAGATATAAGAAAAGATATAGTTATTATTGACCCAAGAATGCCTCGGCTGGCAAAGTATAGATTGAAAAAATTAAATTACCATGCAGTAGAAGCGCCATTACATGATAAACTCCAGCGCCCTATTAAAGGCCACGTAGACATGATGCTTTTTGCGCACCTGTTCAAGGCTAAGCCTTGGACAGCAAGTGTCCAAGGATTAGCCTTGAACAGGATAGTATACGAACCGCAACTGGAAAATATTGCAGGACTTTTAAGGCAAAATGGATATAGATGCGTGAAAGGCGAGCGAATAAAATCTTCAAAATATCCCAAAGATATAATCTACAATGCATGCGCTGTAGATTCACATATAATTCACTATAAAGGAAAGATAGAGAAGAACATCAGAGAAATAAAAACAGGGCACATCCTGGTTGGTCAGGGCTATGCAAAATGCTCAATCGTGCCTGTGGATAAAAAACATATAATCACGTCAGATAAGGGCATTAAAGATGCATGGGAGAAGCGTGGCGGCAAGGCGCTTCTCATCGAACCTGGCCATGTAAAATTACCTGGTTACAGGACAGGGTTTATTGGCGGGGCAGCAGGCGTGGATGAAAAAAAAGTATTCTTTGTAGGCAGCCTGGATAGCCATCCTGATGGCCAGGCAATCCGGGATTTTATAGGGCGCTGTGGCAGGGATATAATAGAGCTATATCCAGGTCCTTTATATGATGTGGGCACAATAGTAATTTTACCTTGTTTATCCAAAAGTAGGGTGTTATACTGAATTTATTATGAGCATGAAAGAGTTTGTTAACAGGAATTTCAAACATTTTAATGCCGCGGTTGTGGCTGATGCAGCAGAAGCCTATGTCCAGCACCTTAAAAAAGGCAACAAGATGTTTCTTGCAATGGCAGGCGCTCTCTCTACAGGCGAGATCGGGATAACTCTGGCTGAAATGATCCGGCAGGATAAGATCCACGGCATATCATGTACAGCCGCAAACCTCGAAGAGGATCTTTTTAATCTCGTGGCGCACAGCCATTATAAAAGGGTGGCTGATTATCGCGATTTTTCTCCTGATGATGAACTCGAGCTCAGGAATAATCATCTTAACAGGGTCACAGATACCTGCATCCCGGAAGAAGAGGCAATAAGAAGATTAGCTCATAAACTCAATCCTTTATGGGAAAAGGCAGATCAGGAGGGGAAGAGATTTTTTCCTCACGAATATTTCTATCAGCTTATACAGAGCGGAGAATTAGAGGAATTTTACGAGATCGACCCAAAGGATAGCTGGGTTGCGGCAGCGTGCGAAAAAGATATACCTATATTTACGCCTGGATGGGAGGATTCGACGCTGGCAAATGGCGTGGTTGCGGAATATAAATCAGGGCGTTTCAAGAACCTGAATTTTATAAAAAATGGTCTGGAACAAATGGATTTTCTCATAGACTGGTATCTGGAAAACACAAGAGAGGGTTCCATCGGCTTTTTCCAGATAGGTGGCGGCATTGCAGGTGATTTTCCTATATGTGTGGTGCCGCTTATAAAACAGGACCTGGGAGAGGAGTGTAAATTTTGGGGATATTTTTGCCAGATCAGCGATTCTACGACTTCTTATGGCTCGTATAGCGGTGCAGTGCCTAATGAAAAGATCACGTGGGAGAAATTGGGAATTGATACGCCAAGATTTATCATAGAATCTGACGCAAGTATTGTGGCGCCGCTAATATTCCAGTATATTTTGGAGGAAGGGTAGTCATGGCATTAGGGTTTGGCGGTCCGGATAATAAATCGACCGTATTTAGGGACGCAAAGGCTGTTATCATCCCTGTCCCTTATGGTGAGACCGCGAGTTATAGAAAAGGGACTGAAAACGGGCCCCGCGCAATACTTGAGGCCTCTAGAAACCTGGAGCTTTTTGATGAAGATTTAAATAAAGAGATCCATGCCATAGGTATAGATACAGCTCCTTTACTCGAGGTAGCCGGACTTGAGTCTGGAAAAATGATCAGCGTAGTGGGGGATAAAGTTTCAGATGTCTTTAAACATAATAAGTTGCCTGTTGTGATAGGAGGGGAGCATGCAGTTACAATAGGTGCGGTCAGGGCGGCAAAGAAAAAGTACAAGGACTTATCGATCCTCTATTTTGACGCGCATTGCGATTTAAGAGATAGCTATAACGGCAATAGATACAGTCACGCGTGTGTTGCAAGGCGGCTTTTGGATATAGCGCCAGTGGTTGAGGCAGGAATCAGGAGCCTGAGCAAGGAAGAGTTTGAATTTTCCTCAGTCAGTGGCGTTAAGATTATAAAGATGTCAGATATTGTAAAATGTCAGGATTGGGCCAGCGCTGTAAAAAATATTCTTTCAAAAGAGGTCTATATCACTATAGACCTTGATGTGTTTGATCCGTCAATTAT
>CAZBAQ010000011.1:0-12232 GCA_964489855.1 uncultured Planctomycetia bacterium
TACTTCATTGTCTGATTTCCCTTTTGGGTCAAAATCAGAGCCGCCTTTTCCTCCGCCCATTGGAAGAGTCGTAAGGCTATTCTTGAATACCTGCTCAAATGCCAGGAATTTCAATATCCCGAGATCTACGCTCGGATGAAACCTCAAACCGCCTTTATAAGGACCCAGGGCGCTATTCATCTCTATGCGGAAACCTCTGTTTACCTGGACCTCGCCCTTATTATCCTGCCACGGCACGCGAAATATCAATACCCTTTCCGGCTCCACTATCCTTTCGAGCACTTTCGCGTCCTGGTATTTAGAGTTCTTTTCAACAAACGGCATTACTGACTCGACTACTTCCTGCACTGCCTGGTGAAATTCCTTCTCTCCAAGGTTCTTCTGTATTACCTTTTCCATGAAAGCCTTGATTTTCTTCTGCATGATATCCTCCTTAGTTTAAAATAAAAAAGGCGTCCTTGTTTTGCTATAGAACGCCTTTGTTCTGTCATCCGTTATATTATCGCTTAACATGCTTATTTAGTCAAGCAAAAAAAGACGTTCTTTCGAACGCCTCTTTGTGCTCTATCTAAAGGCACATACCTTGTACCCTTATCATTATAAATATACCACGAAAATCACCTGTCGTCAAGCTATTCCAAAGAGTGAAAATAAATCAGTCTATGGATTTTATTGTTAAGGAATATCCTAGGGTGCCCGGGTTTTTTATCTTTAAGGGTATGCGTTTTTCGTCGGCTGAGAGCCAGAGCTTAAATTTTGGCGGGTCGCTTGTAAAGATGTATGCCTGGTATTTGCCTATCTTTGTCTCTACGGTCTCTATGCCGCTGAACATTACCTCCAGATCTATTGTCGGCAGTGCTATATTAAACTTGTCGCCTTCTTTAAGATCATCTCTTGTCCGGCAGTAATAGACCAGGAGTATAGCATTGTGAATAGGCGAATCCTTTTGTATGGAAAACTCTTTTTTTCGCAGGTTGCTTTTTGACGAGACATCCACCCTGAAATTTTCCTGGTCGTACTTTTCAATGATCCTGTCGCTAAAACCTACTTTTTTCTTGATCGTCCTGCGCACCTCTACTGGCAGAAATGTCTCCTTATCTCCGTAGATCTCTTCGGTGTCTTTAAGCGCAACTGTCTTTGTAGAAAGCGTGATATGGTAAGTCTTTTTATCGCCCAGCTGTCTTTCCCCGTTAAAAGTCAAAGTAGATTTTCCTATGTTAAGCCCGTTATAGATCACTTCATACGTAAAGGTCTCGCCTTCTATGACCTCAACAGTATGCCCTGTTTCAGGAAGATTCGTAAGCGCATACGCCAATATACAGGAAAATATGATTATAAGGACAACGCTGGTCTTACGCATAATCCTCTCTTATTAAAGGATGGAAAGATATTTGTCAATCTCGTATCTGGAGACCTGGGCCTTATATTCGTTCCATTCCATGTATTTGTTGCGGATAAAGTATTCGAAAAGTTTGTCGCCAAGCGCCTCTTTTACGAGCTTCGACTTTTCTGTAATCTTTATTGCCTCGTAAAGGTCCTCTGGCAGGGACTGGATATTGGATTTTCCCCTTTCTTTTTCTGTCATACTATATATATTATCCTCTGCTGCCTTTGGAAGCTTGTATTTTTTCTTTATGCCTTCAAGGCCGGCTGCCAGCATGACTGAAAAAGCAAGATATGGATTTGCCGCAGGATCAGGCGAGCGGAATTCCACTCTAGTCGCCTTTTCCTTGCCAGGTTTGTACATAGGTACTCTTACAAGCGCAGATCTATTCATTTGAGCCCAGCAGATATAGACAGGCGCCTCGTAACCAGGGATAAGACGCTTGTAGGAATTGACCCACTGGTTTGTCACTGTCGTCATCTCGCTTACATGTCTCAATATACCTGCTATAAAACATTTGGCCGTATCTGAAAGATGCGATTTATCAGCCTTATTAAAAAACGCGTTTTTCGCGCCTTTAAAAAGTGACTGGTGCACGTGCATGCCGCTTCCGTTTATGCCATAAATAGGCTTTGGCATAAAAGTGGCATATTTACCGTGCTGCCTCGCGACCTCCTTGACCACCATGCGATATGTCATTACATTGTCTGCCATGGTAAGGCCGTCGCAATATTTAAGATCTATCTCGTGCTGCGACGTGGCGACCTCGTGATGGGAATATTCCACCTCTACGCCCATCTTCTCAAGCATGATCACTGTCTCGCGCCTCAGATCCTGAGCCACATCAAGAGGTGTCAGGTCAAAATACCCTCCTCTGTCAAGGATTATTGTATTTTTGGGATTTTCAAAATAAAAATACTCAAGCTCAGGACCTATATAATAAGTGAACCCCATGTCCTTTGCCTTTTTTAGATTTTTCTTCAATACATACCTGGGATCGCCTTCAAACGGCTTTCCATTGGGCTTAAGGATATCGCAGAACATCCTGGCAGAAAGCTCATTGTCCTCATTTCTCCATGGTATCAACTGAAATGTCGAAGGGTCTGGCATTGCCACCATGTCGCTTTCCTCTATACGGGCAAAACCTTCTATGGAGGAACCGTCAAATCCCATGCCGTCTTCCATGGCCTTTTCAAGCTCGCGCCTCGTGATGGAGATGCCTTTTTGAAAGCCCAGGACATCTGTAAACCAGAGTTTGATAAATTTAATGTTGTGCTGTTTTACTGATTTCAAGACATCTTTTTTAGTCTTTAGGGCCATGGTTAACTCCTTTTATATTCTGCCGAAACTATGGTTTTTATCCCGCCGCGCACGTTGAACTCGCCATTAATAGATGTCCATTTGGGTCTACATGCTGCCACAAGATCATCAAGGATCCTGTTTATCACATGCTCGTGGAATATCCCGATATTTCTATAAAAAAGCAAATATAGTTTGAATGATTTTAACTCGATGCACCATTTGTCAGGATTGTACCTAATGGTTATATTCGCAAAATCAGGAAGTCCTGTTTTTGGACATACGCACGTAAATTCCGGATTTTCCAGTGTTATGACATAATCCTTATCTTTATATTGATTTCCCCACACCTCTATCTTTGGCGTCTTTAATTTCCGGATGTTGTTTTGCAGCCCCTGGTACGATGGCAAGCTACCTCCTCATTTCCTGCGTCATGATAATGGCTTCAGCGACTTCTTTCATGGGCTTACGACGGTCCATGCTGTATTTCTGTATCCTTCTAAAAGCGTCCTCTTCCGTAAGGCCCTGTTCTTTCATCAAAATACCCTTTGCCCGCTCAACGCTCTTACGCGTCTCCAGTTCCTCCTGGATTACTCTTGTCCTCACCATAAGCTCTGTATTTTCTATTGCAATAGCTGCCTGATTCGCGACACTCGTCAAAACATTTATCTCTGTCTTTGAGAATTTATGCGGCTTTGACGTGTAGCAGTTTAATACTCCGATCGCCCTGTTCTTCACTGCGAGCGGCACGCACAATAAAGAGACAAGTCCTTCTTTTTCAGCTATATCCTTATATTTATATCCTTTTTCCTTTAATACATCTGCCACGGCTATCGGTTTATTTTCAGTCACGACCTTCCATACAACGCCTTCGCCTTTTTTTAAGGGTTTCTTCTTTATGTATTCCTCGCTTATGCTCTGTGTCGCCCTTATGGCAAGGCGCTCTTTTTTATCGTCGAGCAGCATCAATGTGCAGATCCTGGAATTCATGACCTCTGCTGTGACTGTCACTACGAGCTTCAATATATCCTCAAGATAAAGGTCGCTTGATATGGCCTTTGAGATCTTTGAAAGCGCGTTGATCGTGTCCATGATCCTGGGTTTTGTTTTCTTTGGGCTCATGACGCTACGATTCCTATGCCTGCCTCGTTTGCTAACTGAATGGTCTCTTCCTTATCTATAATAAGCGTCTTTTTGGCCTCTATTGATATGCACGATGCCTTTAATTCCTTTAAGAGCCTTATTGTATCAGGTCCTATTATAGGCACGTCAAACCTCATATCCTGGTCTGGCTTCGAGACCTTTATGACCACTATGCCGTCCTTCCCGTATCTTGAGCCTCTTTTTATTGCCTCGTCTGTGCCTTCAATAGACTCGACTGCTAAAACGACCTTATCCTTTACCACCACTGTCTGGCCGATATCCAGACCCGCAATGGATTTCGCGATCTCTATTCCAAACTCAATATCCTTTGTCACCTTTTCACCCAGGCTATTTTGTGTAAGGACGCCTTTATCCGGTAGATAATCTGTTAAAAAAGTAGTCGAGTCCAAAAGCTTTATGCCTGCCCCGGTCAATCTTTCCGCTATCGCGCCTATGAGAGAATCTGTCTTTTTGTCCTTTACATTGTTTAAAAGCTGTTTCATGCCGTTGTCCAGCTTTATATTTTCATCAAACAGACTTTTATGTTTTACCTGGCCGGCCATTATAACTGACGTGAGCTTTTCCTGGACCAGGATCTGGAATAATCTTCCCAATTCTCCCACGCCAAGCCAGTATATCTTTTTGACAAACCCGGAAAGATCTCTGGAGGTCTCTTCATTTATGGCTATGGCCACCACCTCTACGCCAATCTTTTTTGCCTCCTGCGCAAAAAGGATAGGAAATCTGCCATTGCCTGCGATAAGCCCTATTCTATTCTCCACTCTTACCTCTGCAGACGCCTCGCTTCGAATCTTTTATAAAATCTAACAGGTACTTCACCTCACTGAAATCGCCAAATTCTTCTTTTACCTTCTCTGCGGCGTTCTTCAATGCCAGGCCTGAATAGAACAGGACCTTGAAGGATTTATTTAATGCGGCATGGGATTCCTTTGATATTTCGGAACGCCGTAATCCTATGAGATTCAGGCCATAGACCCTTGTGGGATGGCCGTCGCAGGTAGAAAAAGGCGGGACGTCCTGCACGACCTTTGAGCAGCCCCCTATCATCGCGAGTCTGCCTACTTTTACAAACTGGTGTATCGCAGTAAGGCCTCCTATCACGGCCTTGTCTTCCAATGTCACGTGGCCTGCAAGGGTCCCTGCATTTGCAACGATACAGCTATCCCCGATCTTACAGTCATGCGCTACGTGGGAATACGCCATGAAAAGATTCTCATTTCCTATGGATGTGACACCACCTTCATCCGTGCCAGGATTCATGGTGGTGTATTCTCTTATCGTATTATTATTTCCTATTTTAAGAAAACTCTTCGCGCCTATGTATTTCAGGTCCTGCGGAGGGCTGCCTAAAACCGCGCCTGTAAAGACGCGGCAGTTCTCGCCTATAGAAGTACGGCCTTCTATTACCACATGTCTGCCTATAGTAGAGGAACCGGCTATCTCTACGTCAGGACCTATAATAGCATAAGGGCCGACTTCTACATTGTCGGCCAATTTCGCCTTTTTATCTACAATCGCTGTAGGGTGTATCTTCATGATCTATCTGCTTAATCTGACAAATCGTACGTGTCGGATTTATCAGATTAAGCGTTGACGAGAGCAAACATCAGGTCTGCCTCGCTCACAACCTGGCCGTCCACCAACGCCTTTGTATGCACCTGGCCTATCTTTGATTTTAACTTCACTACCTTTACTTCCAGCCTCAATTGGTCGCCAGGTAAAACAGTTTTTCTAAACTTTGCCTTGTCAAGGCTCATAAAATACGCGACCTTTCCGATGTTCTCTTTCTTATTGAGCATCAAAACACCTGCCACCTGCGCCATTGCCTCTACGATCAATACGCCAGGCATGACAGGCCTTCCCGGGAAATGTCCTGTAAAAAATTCCTCGTTTATCGTGACGTTTTTAATACCAACGGCCTTCTTCCCCGGTTCCAGCTCTATGATCTTATCGACGAGCAAAAATGGATAACGGTGAGGCAGGATCTTTTGTATGTCGCTCGCGTCCAGCACGCCTCCGTCCGTCTCGACATACACGCCTTTTATGCCGCCTTCCTGCAGCTTCTCCCTCTGCGTTTCTATCTTATTGACAAGTCGTATATTTAAAGGATGGCCGCTTCTCATCGCGATGATGTGGCCTTTTATGCCATAACCTAAAAGATACAAGTCTCCCAATAAATCCAATACTTTGTGCCGCGCAAACTCATCGTCAAACCTCAGATCATTATCAATAACGCCTTTCCTGCCGACCACGATTGTATTTTCATAATTCGCACCCTTACCAAGGCCCTGTCCTCTTAGATCATCGACCTCTCTCTCAAGACAAAATGTCCTGGAACTGGCGATCTCCTTCTCAAATGTATTTTCGTCAATCGTAAAAGACAGGTACTGGGACCTTAAAAGAGGGTGCTCGTAATTTAATGTGTAAGACACCCTGAACTGGTTATCAGGCAAGACCATGATCATGGCGCCATCCTGCTCCACCCATATTGGAGAACGGACCTGGTAAATCTTTTTTGACGCCTTTTGATTTTCTACGCCTGTCTTTTTTAAGATCTCTATAAAACCCATCGCGCTTCCATCCAGACCAGGAAGTTCCGGACCGTCTATCTCGATAAGGATATTATCTATGCCAAGGGCCCACAATGCGGCCATGAGATGCTCTATAGTATGCACCTCTACAGAATCATTTCCTACAGATGTCCTGCGCGGGCTTTTATCCTGTTCCAGTATATTCCTGGTGTCTGCCTTTATCATAGGCGAGTCCTTCACATCCACCCTTATAAAATTTATCCCTGTATTCGTGGGTGCTGGTTTAAATTTAAGATTCACCTCAGCCCCCGTATGAAGGCCGACACCGCTAAGCTGTATTGGTTTTTTTATTGTCCTCTGTTCCATATGCTCCCTCTTATTTATTATTTTATTGGCACATTAAAATGTGCCCTACATATCTGTCGCAAAGGCCTTTCTTATATGGCAGATTGAAATCTGCCAACTTATCTAAAGGCCTTTGCCTTTAAGTTTTTCGATCTCCTCTTCCATGGCCTTTATTTTTTTATAGAGATCCGGCAGGTTCTGAACGCAGGCGTTTATCCTTTTCGCGACTGTATGAGATTTCGCGGGGAAACCTGAAACGCAGGAATTTGGAGGGATGCTTTTGGTTACGCCAGACTTTCCGCCCACTACGACATTATCGCCTATAGAAACATGGCCTATGACGCCGGACTGGCCTGCGAGCGTAACATTATTTCCTATGGTTGCCGAGCCTGATATCCCGCTCTGGGCGACTATTATAGAATGCTCGCCCACTATGACATTATGCGCGATCTGCACAAGGTTATCTATCTTCGTGCCTTTCTTTATAATGGTCTTGTCAAACCGCGCCCTGTCAATAGTGACATTCGCTCCTATCTCTACATCGTCCTCTATGACCACGCTTCCGATCTGCGGGATCCTCTGGTGCACGCCCTTTACAGTAGAAAATCCAAATCCATCGCTTCCTATGACAGTGCCGCCATGTATTATGACCCTGTCGCCGATAACCACACGCTCCCTTATTATTACATACGGGTAGATAGTGCAGTCCTTTCCTATCTTTGTGTGATGCCCCACGTACGCGCCTGCGTAAAGAGTGGTCGAGTCTTTGATCTCGACATTGTCCTCTATTACAACGTACGCCTGTAATGCAACATTACGGCCGATCTTTACCTTTTCCCCTATAACAGCTGTCGGGTGTATGCCCTTGGGTTTATTGACCTCGTTCGGCGCCATAAGACCGACCATCTTTGCAAATGCCATTGACGGGTTTTCCGTGCGTATAATCGGCTTGGGGGCTTTTTTTACATCCCTGGATGTGATGATAGCGGAGGCCTTTGTCTGGTTCATCAGCGGCAGGTATCTGGAATTTGCAACAAAGGTGAGGTCGCCCTTCTGCGCTTCTTTTATGCCGCATATGCCTGTTACAACAATATCACCGTCGCCCACGATCTCGCCGTTGACTATTGCAGCTATTTCTTTCAGCGTCTTTTTCATCGCGTTACCCCTTACCTATTGTAGCTATCATTCAATATCTTTATAATCTCATCTGTCAGATCCATGGCGTCGCTGCCATACAACAAAACCCTGTCATTGACTATAATCGAATAACCGTGACTTTTTCCATACTCTTGTATTACGCCGTTCATCTCTTTCAGGATGTCCCTTACCATGTCGTCTCTTTCTTTCGTGAGCTCTGCCTTGGCGTCCTGGTCAAATTCCTGAAGCATGCGTATCTTGGCTTCTATATCGCCTTCCTTTTTCTTCCTGGCATTCTCGTTCATAAGCTCGAGCTCATCCCTCATATTGCGTATCTCTTTGACTAATTTCTCCCGCTGTCCTTGTTTGAGGTCGCCTGTTTTTTCAAGCTCCTTGTCAAAATCCTTTGTCTTCTGGTATTCATCAAAGGCCTTGGAAAGATCCACGTACCCGATCTTGGTATCTGACTGGGCAAACGATAACCCTGAAAATAAAAACATTCCGATCAGTGTAAGCGTAAAAATACTTCTCATTGTAACCTCCGTTAGAATCCGCGGCTCATGCTAAAATGAAACTTGCCTTTATCCTCCTGCCATGTATCTGGATTAAGAGGGTAACCAAAATCTAATTTTACAGGACCTATTGGGGTCTTCACCCTGATACCTACGCCGGCGCCGACCTTTACGCCTCCCGTTGAATAACCGTTCTTTGGCTTTGAGTCAGGTGTGTACCAGACATTTCCAGCGTCAATAAACGCCGCTGCCTTAAGATTCGTCACTATAGGGACGGTGAGTTCCATGTTTGCTACGGACATGGCTCCGCCTCCTACAGGATCGCCTGACTGATCTTTTGGCCCGACATCGCGTTCCTTGTAACCGCGTATTGTATAAGTGCCTCCCGCAAAGAACCTTTCATATATAGGCACCTTTCCTGAATTACCGTATGAAGTAACGACACCGCTCCTCAATTTTAATTCCAAAACAAACGGGCCTATTGAAAAATACTGGCTGGCAGAATCAAAAAACTTTGCAAAGTCCCTGTCGCCCTGCAAAGGTCCGCCTGCTACCTCGATATATCCTGTCAAGATATGGCCTTTTGTTGGATTAAACCTGTTATCCGTGGTATTATGCGTCAACTGGAATAAAGCACTTGAAACCGTGTTTTCCCCCACCTCTTCTTTTAATGCCTGGGATGCAGACGCTGAAATATCAGATATATCCACTGTTTCCAGCCTGTATACAAGATCAGCTCTCAGGTATTCGCCGAATTCCTTGGCAAGTCTTAGCGCGCCGCCCTGCTTTACCTCATCATACGCGTATCCTGTTGAGCCGCTCCTGTTGCGCTCAGACGCGTACAGATCGAATCCAAAAGAAAGCGGGTGGTCAAAGATCCACGGCTCTGTCCAACTCAAAAGATAATTTTTGCGCACACTGCCAAACTCTGCGCGCAGCTTCAGGTCCTGGCCATCGCCTGTAAATGTCGGGAAATTAAGAAGGTCGAAGTTCCGCTGATCCACCTCTACGAATCCTATTAGCTTGTCTATGGAAGAAAATCCTCCCCCGAAACTGAACTCGCCTGTCTTGGATTCCTTTACCTCCACCAGCATATCTTTCCGGGTCTCTGCATCAGTATCTTCTATGTCAAAAGTGATGTCCTCAAAAAATCCCAGATTATAAAGCCTCTCCTTGCTTCTCCGGAGTTTCTCGCCGTCATACCGATCCCCCGGATACATCCTTATCTCACGTCTTATAACCACGTCTTTTGTCTTGGTGTTTCCCTTTATGTTGATCTTTCGCACGTAGCAGACCTCACCTTCTACAATATTGTAAATGACGTCCACCCTGTCTGTTTCCAGGTTTAGGAGCGTATCAGGTTTTACCTTGGCCATTATGTAACCCCTGTCAAAATAATGTTCCTGTATGGCGGCCACCTCTGTATGAAGCGCTATCTCTGTAAACGTATCGCCTGGTCTTAATGTCAAAAGAGGCTTAAGCTCTTTCTCGGAAAAAACAGTATTGCCGACTATATTCAAGACGCCTGCTATATATTTCCTGCCTTCATCGAGATTTATAACAAGTTCTATCCATTTTTTCTTCCCTTTTTGGCGAGACACGATCTCGTAACTCGACTCTGCGTCCAGATAGCCCTCTTGCCTGTAAAAGGCCTTTATGCGTTCCATGTCATCGTCTGCCACGTCCTTTTTGTAAACACCTGACCGGAACATCGCGGATGTCTTTGATTTGACAACCTTTAGGATCCTGGAATCGCTAAACGCGGTGTTGCCTATCACTGTTATCCTTCTAATAACTGCCTTTAGGCCCTCGTCTATCGTAAATATGACTGCTCCCTGGCCAGTCTTACTGTCAGCCTCCACCCTGTAAGTGACCTCGACCCAGGGGAAGCCTGCCCTTTTATAAAGATCCTTTATTGCCTCTGCGTCATCTTTTAACTTTTTCTCATCCGTGAACTCGTTCAGTTTTGAACTTATAACTGATTTTAGTTTTTCCTCTTTGTATTTCCTTGAGCCTGTAAATCGAATCTCACCCAGGGAAGGTTTTTCCGTGACTGTAAAGATTATGCCAACTCCGTCCTGAACATCCTCGGTAATGACGGTCACGTCGCTGAAATAGCCCATGAGGTAGAGTCTCTTGACGTCCTCGTTGACCACCTTTTCCATGTACGCGTCGCCCCTCTTTGTCTTTAACTTAGACAGTATCTTGGCGCTGGACACAGTCTTATTATCCCTCACGTCAACATACTTTATGATCTTCATGGAGGATTCTTCCTGGGAAAAGGCTGGAAGAGAAAAACAAGCCCCTGTGATAAATAAAATTATAGCTAATGCAGTCAGTTTTCTCATGGTATATATTATTACGAATATATCACATATATAAATATGTGTCAATCACTTCCGCTACTCCATTACCTCTTCACCCGCGCTAGTAAGATTTTCAAACCTGGTATAGTCTTTAATAAATGTCAGTTTAATGGTGCCGACCGGGCCATTGCGCTGTTTTGCAATAATAAGCTCTGCTATGCCCCTGTTTTCCTCTGTAGGATTATAGTATTCTTCTCTCAGGAGCAGCCCAACAAGATCGGCATCCTGTTCTATGGCGCCTGATTCTCTCAGGTCTGAAAGCTGTGGCCTGCGATCCTGCCTGCTCTCCACTGCCCTTGAAAGCTGACTCACTGCTATAAGCGGAACGCTCAGCTCTCTCGCCAGCGCCTTCAAGGAACGCGAGATCTCTGAGATCTCCTGCTGCCTGTTTTCAGAACCAGGAAGGCCCTGCATAAGCTGGAGATAATCCACTACTATGAGTTGTATATCGTGCTGCGATTTTAATCTCCTTGCCTTTGCCCTTAATTCAAGGACTGACAGTCCTGCGGTGTCGTCTATAAAAATAGGCGCCTCCGAAAGTTTCCCGGCTGCATTCGTAAGACGCGGCCAGTCTGTCTGCGACAGGAATCCTGTCCTCACGCTATGCGCATTTACACGTGCGTGCGAACACAGCATCCTCTGGACCAGCTGCTCCTTTGACATCTCGAGACTGAAAAGAACAAGCGGCACCTTTCCCACGATGCCGATATGTTCTGCTATACATGCTACAAGAGCGCTTTTGCCCATAGACGGCCTTCCTGCCAAGACTATCAGATCCGAAGGATGCAGGCCTGCCGTAAGACTATCCAGATCAGTAAGACCTGTTGCCACGCCTGTCACATGAGCCTTTTTCTGATACAGCATATCGATCGTCTCTATGCTGTCCTTTATTATTTCTTTAATGGGTGCGAAGTTTGTGTCTATTTTCATGGAGGAGATCTCGAATATCGTGCGCTCTGCCTTATCCAGGATCCTTTCGACATCTCCGTGCGTATCGTAACTCTCGGAAATTATATTCGTCGCCGTGGAAATAAGATTGCGCAGAATACTTTTTTCTTTTACGATCTGGCCGTAATGTTTGATATTCGCGGCTGTCGGCACGACTGTCGTAAGATTTGTCACGTATGTCGCTCCGCCTATCCTCTCTAAATCATCTGTCTTTTTTAATTCTTCTATCAGCGTGACAATATCTACGGCCTTGTTAGAGCTGTATAATTTTAAAATACATTCGAATACCCTGCGATTTGCGTCATTATAAAAACAAGAGCTGTCCATGATCTCTATGGCATCTGCAATGGCATTCTCCTCTATAAGCATAGAACCCAGCACTGCCTGCTCTGCCTCTAGATTCTGCGGCGGCATTTTTTCGAGCTGCATATCAATCTTTTCCATAACCAATCCCCTACTTTTTAACCACCCACACCTTTACTTCGCCCGTGACCTCGGGGTGAAGTTTTATGCTGACGTGGTAAACACCTAATATCTTTACAGGTT
>CAZBAQ010000012.1:0-12193 GCA_964489855.1 uncultured Planctomycetia bacterium
GCCTTAACTCACTTCCTATGGTAAACGCCACTATACCGAGCGCTATATCGCTTATAAGGCCCATCTGATGTACATGTTCTATCTTCAGGATGTTCAGGACAGACGGCCCCAGTAATAGACCCGCGAGAAGATAGCCTATTACCGCCGGAAACTTAAAACGATTGCTGAGCTTACCTCCTATATAGCCTGCTATTATGATTATACCTAAAAATAGGATCATCGCGATCTGACCTGGCCTTTAACTGTTTTTATCGTTCTTTAGAATACTCAGGGCGTTTTTTTCTGTTTTTATCCCGGATAACGCTTTTTTGTTCTTAGGATTGCTTATAATCTTTACCATGCGGGCTATGGTGGCCAGATACCCGGGCGTATTTGTGTAAGGGGCTATTATTAAAAATATATAATGTACGGGTTTCTTATCAGGCGCGTTAAAATCAATGCCCTTTTCCAGCATGGCAAATTTTATCACTATCTCCTTAACGAGTTTTGTGCGGGCGTGCGGCAAGGCCACACCATCTCCTATGGCTGTGGTTCTCAGGTCTTCTCTTTCTATAACGGCCTTGAATATCTTATCCTTGTTTTTAAATTTGAGCCTTCTCACGATCTGATATATGGTGTCGTTTCTGTCTTTTGCCTTTAGGTCCAGGTAAATATCTTTCTCTTTTAAAAATTTTAGATAACTCATAAAACGCCTCCTGTTAAAAAATAAAAAACCCCTACTGCAATAAAACAGTAGGAGTTACTTATGCCTGATAGGCACATAAGGCGAACTCCATCGCCTTATTATATTTTACTACTTTCCAGTATTAAGTCAATGTAAAGTTTCTTTGGGTTATGGGGATTTTACGTATTGCATCTGGATGTAGTTTATTATTTTGAAGCTCGCTTGGAACGCTTGCGGATAAGGGGGTCTAAAATCTTTTTTCTTAACCTGAGGTTTTTTGGAGTAACTTCTAAAAGCTCGTCAGGACCCAGATATTCTATGGAAAGCTCCAACGTCATTTCCCTGGGAGGCGTGAGCATGATAGCATCATCAGAACCCGCAGCCCTCATATTGGTAAGTTTTTTTGTCTTACAGGGGCTCATATCCAGGTCTTCGGGCCTGGAATTCTGGCCGATAATCATGCCTTCATAAACTTCGGCATTCGGACCTATAAATAATTCGCCCCGTTCCTGCGCATTATTAAGGCTGTATGATGTAGAAACACCTCTTTCGGAAGACACTAAAGATCCGTGAGTATTGACAAAAGAAAGATTCTCGTCCATAGGTTCATATTCATCGAATGCATGGTTTATTATCGCAGTGCCTCGCGTCTTTGTCATGAACATGGCTTTTAAACCTATAACAGCCCGCGTTGAAATCTCGTATTCAAAATAAACCACACCTTTTGCGCCCTGGAGCATATTTTTAAGACAAGCCTTCCGTCTGCCTGCCTCTTCCATGACCACACCTTGATATTCCGAAGGGACTTCAATGGTTAAAAATTCAAAGGGTTCCATGGTTATCCCGTCTTTTTCAATAAATATTACTTCCGGCTGGGAAACCTGCAGCTCATAACCTTCGCGCCGCATAGTTTCTATTAAAATAGCCAGGTGCAATTCCCCTCTTCCGGACACTAGAAATGTATCAGGGCTTTCCGTGTCATCCACTCGCAGCGATACGTTTGTCTCAATTTCTTTAAAAAGCCTTTCGCGAAGCGCTCTGGAAGTAACATATTTACCGTCTCTTCCGGCAAAAGGGCTTTTATTTACGCCGAACATCATTCGGACAGTCGGTTTTTCTATTTCAGGAGGATTAAGCGGCGAAGGATTATCGGCATCAGTTATAGTGTCACCTATGCCTATTTCCTCGAATCCTGCCACAGCCACTATTTCTCCTGATTCAGCGCTATCGCGTTCTATCTGCTTAAGACCTTCATAACTTAAAATAGCTGTAACCTTGCAAAGTTTCTGGCTCTTGTCTCTCCGGGCGAGAATAACATTCATGCCCTTTGCGATAGAGCCTGCTGTAATTTTTCCTATACCCATATTACCTTTATAAAAATCCGAAAGAAGCGCTAACACTAAAATCTGAAGAGGTGCATCCGGATTTACCGCAGGCTTTGGTATTGTTTCCAGAATAGTGTCCAAAAGAGGCGTTATTGTTTCCGAAGGTTTACTTTGGTCCAATGTCGCAAAACCTTTTAACGCAGAAGCGTAAACAATCGGAAAATTCAACTGCTCCTCTGTCGCGTCAAGCTCGCAGAAAAGATCAAACGTACGGTTTATTGCGTAATCTATCCTGGCATCAGCCATGTCTATTTTATTGATTACAACTATTGCTTTATGTCCCAGCTCCAGGGCTTTTCTGAGCACAAATCTGGTCTGCGGCATCGGTCCGTCCTTAGCATCCACCAGCAGTAAAACCCCGTCTACCATTCTTAAAGTCCGCTCAACCTCTCCTCCGAAATCAGTGTGTCCGGGCGTGTCCACTATATTGATCTTTGTGTCTTTATAAATAACACTGGCATTCTTGGCCTTGATAGTAATACCGCGCTCACGCTCCAAATCCATAGAATCCATGATACACTCGCCCATTTCTTCAATGTTGCGGTCTACATGAGTCTGGCGCAGTATACTATCTACAAGCGTGGTCTTCCCATGGTCAACGTGTGCAATAATAGCTATATTTCTTATATTCGTTTTTTCTGCCATAAATTTTCTCTGATTATTTAAGATTACAGAATGCTATATAATACTACTTTGGTATAAGATACGCAAGACTTATATTTATCCTGGCACGCTTTTGGCACGCAAACTGCCAAAATCCTGTCCAAAATGGCTATCTAACTGGGGATAACTGAATGCAACTGAAGGGAACTTAACAGCTCTTACTAGGCCTGAACAGATTGACAAAATGCGCGATGCCTATTCCCAGATATGAATAAAGGATAAGCCATAATCCTGAGTTGATCTTTACATTTAGGATCAATTTATTCAGGTCCGTTGTCTTGATCTTTAAGAGGGCCACGAAAAAAATACCTATCCCGAGCGCGCCAAAAACTATATTGACCGATTTATTTTTACCAAAGTAATAGCTGGCAAGGCAGATGATAAAAGCCAGGATGGGTATACCCCAGACAGCAAAGCTTTTTTTATCCGCGTTTTCTATTTTTGGATTGAATATCTTGATAATACTCATCATCAATCTGGCGTCCTGGCTATTGGCTAATATCGGGATCCTGAACCCGCTGATGTTGTCGATCGTCGCCTGGTTTTTACCTGTAAGAATCTTGGAAAAAACGCCTACCTGTTCTGACTGGACGCTCACCCACGGCAAGAAAAAAGATATGCATATGATTATTGTTAACGCGGCTATGAAAAACCATGTTACGTTTTCCATTTTTAATGTTGTCAATGATGTCATTTGAGGCCTCCTATACAAAAGTTTGGTGCCGGAGGTGGGAGTCGGCGCTTCGCACTTCGTGCGAAGTCGGCCACCCGCTTTGCTTACGCTGCTCCTATTCGTCGCAGCTCTCCCTCGCCTTGCTCGGCGCAAAGCTCCCTTCGACTCCCTGTACAAAAGTTTGGTGCCGGAGGTGGGAGTCGAACCCACACGAGGGGTTACCTCACACGATTTTGAGTCGTGCGCGTCAGCCAGTTCCGCCACTCCGGCAAATCACTACAAATCCCCCATGTTCCTGAATTTCTTGTAGCGCTTTTCCAGTAATTTATCTACGGGGATGGCTTTAAGTTCCTTTAAAGCCTTTTTTATGCATTTTTTTACTGCCTGGGCTGCCTTTTCAGGATCGCGGTGCGCGCCGCCTAATGGCTCAGGGATCTCGTCGTCTATAATCTCAAGCTCTATCAGATCCTTGGCAGTGAGTTTCAAGACCTCCGCTGCCTCAGGCGCCTTTAGCCTGTCCTTCCATAAAATAGCAGCGCATCCTTCCGGTGATATGACTGAATAGTAGGCATTCTCCATCACGTAGACCCTGTCGCCTATGCCTATGCCGAGCGCGCCTCCTGATCCGCCTTCACCAATGACAATCACAATAATAGGAACGCGCAGCGATATCATTTCTCTCAAGTTATGCGCGATTGAATTTGCCTGGCCCCGTTCTTCCGCTCCTATGCCAGGATACGCGCCAGGCGTGTCTATAAATGTAACTATGGGTACGCTGAATTTGTCAGCAAGTTCCATTAGTCTCATTGCCTTGCGGTATCCTTCCGGATGCGCGCTGCCAAAATTTCGCATGAGGTTTTCTTTTGTGTCCCTGCCTTTCTGGTGGCCGAGCACAAGAACCTTTTCGTCATCCACCCTGGCAAATCCGCCTATCAATGCCTTATCATCATGGAACATCCTGTCTCCATGAAGCTCGATGAAATCCACCATTATCATATTTATGTAATCTGTCGTGTATGGCCTTTTAGGATGACGGGCGATCTGGATCTTTTGCCATGGCGTAAGCGACTCAAACACTTCGCACTTCACCTTTTCGAGTCGCTCCTCCAGCGTCTTTATCTCGCCCGAGAGGTTTATACTGCCGTCAGCCGCGAGATTCTTCAGCTCCGTGATCTTGAGCTCCAGCTCCAATATAGGTTTTTCAAAATCCAACCCGCCTGCCATTCTCTCGCCTTCTCTCCTTATCCGACAATCCTGACATGCACGATTTGCGTGCCCCGTACTCGAACGAAGTGAGTAGTATGGGGTCAGATAGGACTAGTCCATTATGGTGACTTCGGTCCCGACCGGGATTATTGTAAAAAGTTCTTCGACGTCGGAATTATACATCCTTACACAACCCTGCGTTGCCTGTGTACCTACGCTTTTAGGATCAGTGGTACCGTGGATCCCGTATCCCTTTTTAGAGATCCCGAGCCAGCGCGAACCCAATATATTATCAGGACTTTCTGCGGGAACCACTGCACCCTCTTTATACCACACAGGGTCTTTCATCTTATTGACTATCGCAAAGCTTCCTATAGGAGTAGACCCGTCCTTGCCCGTTGAGACCGGATAGACCTTTACAATATTATCATCGTCGGAAAAAAGCGTCAGGGCATTCCGGGATTTATCGACCAATATCTTATATTTTGCTGTCGAGACCTTGAGTCTCGAGCGCGCTTGTATCATGTCGCCCTTCAATGAATTCGAGGCCTTTATAAGATCCACTGTAGTGCCGAATTTCTTCGCTATCTTTAAAAGCGTATCGCCAGGCTCCACTTCATACAGCATGTCCTCATCTGTGATAATAGAAGAAAAAAGTATTTTCACACTGAGTCTGCCCATGCGTTCCTGCACCTCTAATATATCCTCTACATTCTGGTATCTAGCCAGTATCAATCTATAGAGACCCTTGGCCTTGACAAGTTCGTTTTTTTCTTCATACGCCTTTGCAATATCAAAATAAGCTTTTCCCAACGCGGCTGAATCAGGATTTTTAATCGCGATCTTGTCGAGTTCTTTTTCTGCCGCGCCGAGATCGTCTTTCGAGATCGATTCTTTTACAGACCTTAGATCAAGGGTGGATCTTGTCTCGTCTTTGACCTTGCTGCAGCCGACACCGACGAATACAAAAACTGATATCAATAGAATACGCGCTCCTAAGATTTTATTGTTCACCACCTGCCTCCTCTTTTTATCGATAACAAAACAGCGCCACGAGAACGCCCAGCGCAGCGCCTGCAAATACCTGTATCGGCGTGTGCCCTAAGAGCGCTATGAGGCGCTCATGGTTGATGCCTTTATTCAGATATATATCCTCTATTATCTTATTAAGGATCTCTGCCTGTTGCCCGCTCTGCCTGCGCACGCCCTGCGCGTCAAACATCGTGATAAAGGCGAAGAAAAAGGCGATTGCAAAAAATGGCGAGGAAAAACCAAAGGCCAGGCCAACGGCAGTAGCAAGCGCTGACACAGTGGCGGCGTGAGAACTCGGCATGCCGCCCGCGCCTACAAACCACTTAAAGTTAAACCGCTTCTCGCGTATGACGCCGATCGCCACTTTTACAGTCTGGGCAAAAAGCCAGGCCATGGCCACTGTCAGAAACATCTGATTCTTTCCTATTTCGACAAAAAAAAGCACACGACCTCCGTTGGTTGTCCTATCATTATATAATAGATATGACCTATGGCAAGGAAAAAGATAATCTGAGGAATCGTGCGTGTCAGGATTGTCAGATAAGGAGGGGTTAGAACTTTATTGTGCCGCCGAGGCTCAGGGCAGTCTCGTTTACAAGGCGCAGTTCGAAATTTAACAGATAGTGACTCAGAAGCGACGGCATTACGTCGCAGCCGAGCACGACGCCAAATGGACTGCTGCCCTCTGCCTCGTACAGGGAATAAAGCGCATAGGGAGTACCTCCGGTAGTATCTTCGAAACTGACATCAGCATTTACACTTGAAAAGGTTACGCCGCCATACGGAACTATATAATAATCTTTTAAACCTACCGGAAGTATTAATCTCTTGCTGCCTATCAAACTGAGTTGGAACTCTTCTATTTTAAACTTATCGTTTATCAGGTTTGTAGTTGAGCTGTTTAGTGTCATATTGTCCACGTCTAAATCCGTCTCTTTATATTGAGCGTCCAGGCTTAATTTTATGTCGCGATCTAACACCGTTGCCTTTACGCCTACTGCCCATGCAAAGCCCGAGCCTGACTCTACCACAATACTATTGCCGGCAGTATTCCATGCTACCTCCAGATTAGATGTGCCGAGTTTTATATAAGGCTCGATGACATCGCTAAAATTATTTGAAACAGTCCACATGTAGTTCTGACCATCCATCTCGGCGTTTGTAACTTCAGAACTAGTGTCAAACTTCTTATTAAACAGAAACTCGATATCAAAACTGCCTTTTACGTTTATATTAGCCTCGAAGCGGTCCAGCGTACTATTCACTGCATCCTCTTTTAACAGCCACGATTCTTCCGGCAGGCCAATCTCAGGGCTTCTCACTGTGGCTGCCTGCGCAGCCAAAGGCAGACTAATCATTAAAAGAAATAAAATCATTGTTATTTTTTTCATTTATTACCTCTCCTTTTTTAAAACTTCATGGCCCCGCCCAGAGTCAGCGCGGTTTCGCTCACGAGCCTGGCCTCTATACTATAGATAAAAGAATTTGTCAAAGCCGGCACTATATCGCAGCCCAAAATAAATCCATACATTGAATCGTTGTTTGCGTCAAAAAGCGTCCAGTCTTGATCAGGGGCACTCGTATTCGTAATCTTTAGATCAACCGTTGAATCAGAAATGCTCAAGCCAGCATAGGGTACTATATAAATATTCCTTTGTTTTAACGGGACCTCGAATTTTTTGCTTAAAAGGATCGAGGTCTGCCATTCTCGTATCTCAAAATCCGCATTCGTATCAAGTCCGCTAATCGTTCCCACTTTCACCTTGTCTACATCCGGCTCTGTCAACCTGTACTGGGCATCGCCTGTCAAGCGAAGCCCCCAGCTGTCAAAATCCCATATAATGCCTTTTACGCCTCCGCCCCAGGCAAGGCCATTAATGCCGTATTCAGACCCCACCTCTATATCATGTGTGCCGTTCTGCGTCCACGTTACATCAAGTATGCAGGTTCCTATTTTAAAATACGGCTCTACTCTCTCAAAAAGAGTGGTCCCTAGTTTAAGCATTATCCACTGGCCGCTCAGCTTGGCATTTGTCACCTCTGAAGATGTATTAAGGTCTTTGTCAAATACGAGCTCCAGGTCTAGAGCTATCTTTACCTTTACGACCTCCTCATACTCGTCCAGAGCCTCGTCTATGACATCCTGCCGCAATAGAGCAGATACCCTGGGTACGTCCAGGTCAAGCGGGTTGCCCACAGTAGCAGCAAGCGCCGCATTCATAACCCCAAATATAGCCACTATTAATAGCAGAATAAAGAGACAAAAAATCCTCATTGCTAAAGATATCCTTTCTTTATAATACAACATAATACTCTATTCTAATTTATAATGAAGTATACATTAGGATATATGAATTGTCAAGTCAGCCGTCCTAAATAAAAAATTTTTGAAAGAAAACCACCCCCTCCCATGTCTTATATACATCCCCCCTTATTGCTTGGTCGAGGCGAAACCTCGACCAGCGTTGGTCGAGGTTTCGCCTCGACCAACACACACACGATTTGCGTGCCCCGAGCGAAGTCGAGGGGTCAAATAAGGCATTTTGAAAAGGAGGTGTATTATGCTGGCTAAGATATATTCAGCCACCACAATCGGTATTGAGGCAAGACAGATCGAGATCGAAGTGGATATAGCAAGCGGGCTGCCGCAGGTAGTTATTGTGGGTCTGCCTGATACTGCGATACGCGAATCACGCGACAGGGTAAAATCAGCTATAAAAAACAGCCAGTTTGTCTACCCCTCGCAGAAGATCACGATCAATCTCGCGCCATGCGACATAAAAAAAGAAGGCCCCTCTTTCGACCTGCCCATAGCAATAGGCATACTTGTCGCATCTGGCCAGGTAGATTATAGAAAGATAAAAGATTTTACGTTCCTGGGAGAGCTGGCTCTGGATGGCAAAATAAGAACGATCAAAGGCTCCTTGCCCATTGCGATGTCTCTAAAAAAATCAAACAAAAAATTGATACTGCCGGAGAAAAACGCATACGAGGCCAGTGTTGTAAAAGATGTAGAGGTATATGCTGTAAAGACGTTAAATGATGTATGTGATTTTATTAGCGGAAAGAAGTCTTTCTCTTCTCTCTCTACCGACGTAGAGCTCTTCTTAGAAAAAGACGTGACATATGACCTGGATTTTTCAGATGTAAAAGGTCAGGCCTATGCCAAAAGGGCAATGGAAATCGCGGCAGCTGGAAGCCATAACATCATAATGATAGGCCCGCCTGGCAGCGGAAAAACAATGCTCGCAAAACGCCTGCCAACTATCATGCCTGAGATGACCCTCGAAGAATCCATTGAAACCACAAAGATATACAGCGTGTGCGGCTTTATCCCTTCAAAAAATCCTATAATAACAACAAGGCCGTTCAGGACACCCCACCACACGTCCTCTGACGCGTCACTTGTGGGCGGCGGCAGCGTGCCAAAACCAGGCGAGGTAAGCATGGCGCATAACGGCGTCCTATTCATGGACGAACTGCCCGAGTTCCACAGGAATGTCCTTGAGTCATTGAGGCAGCCATTGGAAGACGGCCATGTAACCATCTCGAGAGTAAACAGCACCATCAAGCTCCCGTCTAAATTCATGCTCGTCTGCGCAATGAACCCCTGTAACTGTGGCCACTACGGCGACCTTAAATCTTCGTGCAGGTGCACGCCGAATCAGATCCACAGTTATCGCTCGAAGATTTCCGGGCCATTGCTGGATAGGATAGATATACACATAGAAGTGCCTCGGATTGAATATAAGGATTTGACGAGTGATAGAGTCTGCGAGACCTCGACTCAAATACGGGAAAGGGTCAATAAAGCAAGGGCTATCCAAAGGGAAAGATTTAAGGATGATGGGATTTTCTGCAACGCCTCAATGTCTCATAAGCAAATTCGCAAATACTGCGTTCTGGGCAAAGAAGAAAAGGACCTGCTCAAAATGGCAATGACTGAACTAAACCTAAGCGCAAGGGCGTATGATAGGATTTTGAAGGTTTCAAGGACTATTGCGGATATTGAATCAACTGAAAATATTAACGTAGATCATATATCAGAGGCGATACAATACCGGTCGTTGGATAGGGATATATTTTTCAGTTAAGCCGAGGATGGATTTAAGTTTTTCTCTTGTTCTTCTATAGGGCTTTTTATTCCTTATTTCCCAATTATATACTGTTGTCTCTGTAACGCCTATTCTTTTGGCAAGATCTTTTATTGTCAGTCTTTTGTCCATGCGTTTCTTCCTGAGAAGTTCTCCGAAGGTCTTGGGGTTTTTGGGGTATTTTGGGCTGAATTCATGAAGGTTGATTTCGATTTCTACTGTATAAATTGATCTGTCTTCGGGAATAATTTTAAATGACATAATCTTTCCCTCCTTTCTCTTGCCTGGCTCTGACTACAATATGGCTATCGAGGAAGGGGTTCTGTTTCAAGGTGGTAAATGCAATGTTAGGAGTTTGGATAAGGAGCTTTTATTTTATAAAGAACTCTGTAACGCCTCTTGTGTAACTGGCTTAATCGAGATGCTATTAAATTCTACGTTAGATAATCCTTCCAGCCTTTCTGCCTCCCTATCGGCTTCTCTAGCAGCAGGCATATTATTCAAAGCTTCAAAGTTTCTTGCTATTTCTCTTAAAATTTTAGCTTTTTCCAATTGGTTTAATTGTTTTTTAAGAACCGACCTTAATCTTAACTCATTCTGCAATAAAGCCTTGCCGCGCTCTGTGATTATTGCATCTGAATACGTAATCTTTATATCCGCAGGCGATGTTTGCATTGCATTCATAAATGCCAATACCATATCCCTTGACCATCCCATCACATCCAAGTATTCTGCTAATGGATAATGCTCGTTTGTCATGCATCGCAAAGAGGCGCCTTCGGTAGTTTCTCCTGTCACGGAAAACTCCAACATCTTAATCACCTTAGAAATATCTTTATTACCAACGACTTTTTGAATACTTCTATAAGTCTCTGGTGCATAATTCATTGTAACCATTGAAGATCCATTAGGAAGTCTTGTTTTAACAAAATTCGTAGGCATATATTGCATTTCTTTAACCTTGACTATATTATAGCCTGTTTCTTTGGCGATATGATCTACTACCTCTCCATATTTGCTATAATATACAGGATCAACTATTAATATTTGTAGATCTTCTAGAACATTAAGAGATGTATCAAGGTGTCTAGAAATTATTCTTAGGTCTCTACCATCTCCAGGTACTGGGGGAATCCATTTGAAGCCTGGTGGCACAAAATACAGCTTTGCAATACCCCTCGTTGCATCTATCAATGCCTTTTTATCTGTGGGCGAAAAATCATCTGCAGCGATAATGAATCGATCTTTATGAGAATATACCATCTTCCCGCCTTCTTTTTTGTGATCGGCAAGTTTCTCGCTAACATCCGGAACGCCAAAACCTGGCATCATATTAATATATTTATCTCTTGGATAGTTTACCTCTGTAATTTGTACTTTAATGCCTAACTGCTCTATAGATTGTGCAAACATGGTTCGCTCCTGTTGCGTTTTCATGTTAGCCTTAGGATATACTTCTTTTCCATCTTCCCTCCAATAATGAAACCATAATCGTACCCTATCTGCAATTATCGAACCATCAGGATATTGGCTCATAAAATATCTATAAAGTTTCGCATTATCATTGTTATCTATTCTTAGACCAACATGTCCAACAACTACCTGCTGTTGAAAAAGATTAGTTGATGTGGGCAAAATTTTAGCAATATATTCTAATGTTTCTACAGTTATCTCTGGGAAATTTTTAATAACATCTGTATCGCTAACTCTAACCTGTGGAATAGCTCTCCCTGCAGAAGGTAAATCTTCAATTTCAATGTATTTATTTGAATACAGCCCATACAATTTTTTTATTAATAACTTTCGAACTTTTCGGATTTTTGTCTCATTAACAGCCGAGACTTCCATATTGTGTAATCTTGTCTTAAGAAAATTTACTTCTTTCGAAAGCGCCAGCTGAGCTTTCCTTTCGGAAGTCATAAGTATACTATTACCATGAGGGAGGTCATGACCTTGGAGAACAGTAATTTCTGATGAATCAGAAGAAGACAGGTTTAATTTTTTTTCATCGCTTGTATCTCTAAATAATAATACAAATATTATCATGGGAATAATAACTAAAAGAAAGAGAATCGCTGGTTTTAAAAAAGTTACAGATTTAAATTTATTTTTCCTATCTTCTTCACTGTCTACAGTTACAAGTTTTGAATTGTTAGAGGGGAGTTCGATTTCTCCATCTTTAAGATCTGATACAATTTTTTCTTCAACGACAGAAAATCTTTCTTCGATCTCATTTTTATCACTTCCTTTGTTGATTTCATCAAAGGAAGAGACAGATCTTAAAATGGGTTCTGAATAAGCTGTAGTATTTACAAGAAAACAAGTACCTATGCAAATAGCTAAAATCTTATAAAATAATGCTTTTCTAAACCTCATCATAATCATGGCAAAAAATAACCCTTATTTTAGGGCTAAATGGTTGTTATTGCTACTATATTTTATCTATATATAAGTATAGCATAAAAATGCAGTTTTT
>CAZBAQ010000013.1:0-11672 GCA_964489855.1 uncultured Planctomycetia bacterium
AAGATTGATCAAAAAAGCCCTGATTACCCGCAGTCAGCTGGATAGAGGGCTGAAGGAACATAAAAAGTCAGGTCAATTTCTCGGCGCTGCTTTAATAAAAATAGGTTTTATCAAAGAAGAGGATCTATACCCTGTCCTTGCCGAGCAATTAAATGTATCTTACGTTAAGATAAAGGAATTTAAGATCCCTTCTGATGCTCTCGAAAAGCTCTCTGTAAAATACGCCTGCCATTACAGGATCACCCCGATAAAATTTGAAAAAAACAGACTTACTGTCGCTATCGCAGATCCTCTGGATATATGGACGATGGACGACCTGAGATTGCTTTTAGGTTATGAAGTAAGCGTGGTCCTGGCAAGTGAATCAGACATAGACGAGTCCATCAGGAAATATTATGGCATAGGTGCTGAGACAATAGAGGAGATCATTGATACAGGCGAGAAGGCCGAAGAGATCACGATCCCGGCGTCAAAGACAGAAGACATAGGAGACCTTGCGGAAGACGCGTCTATAATAAAATTTGTAAATCAGATCCTTAGCCAGGCTGTAAAAGAAAGGGCCACGGATATTCATATCGAGCCTTACGAGAACGAGTTAAAGGTCAGGTACAGGGTGGATGGTATCTTGTATGACGTGCCGATCCCGCAGAATATAAAACATTTTCAATCTGCCATAGTGTCCAGGATAAAGATAATGGCAAATCTGGATATTGCCGAGCGTCGGCTTCCGCAGGACGGCAGGGTAAAGATAAAGAGCGGAAATGAGGAAATCGATCTAAGGATCTCCATCCTTCCCACGCAGTTTGGCGAGAGCGTGGATATCAGACTTTTGAGCAGCAGTATGCTTTATAGCCTGGAAAACCTCGGACTTTCAGGTCCTGACAGGAAAATCACAGAGAATCTTATAAAGAAGCCGCATGGCATTATTTTTGTAACAGGACCTACGGGCAGTGGAAAGACTACCACTCTTTACTCGTGCCTGTCCAGGATCAATGACAGGGATAAAAAGATAATCACGATAGAGGATCCTATTGAATACCAATTAAAAGGTGTGACCCAGGTCCAGATCCATCCCCGCATAGGTCTGAGTTTTGCGGCGGGGTTGCGCTCAATGCTGCGTCATGACCCTGACATCATGATGGTCGGAGAGGTAAGGGATTTTGAGACAGCGGAGATAACCATCCGAGTTGCGCTGACAGGCCACCTCGTGTTTAGCACCTTACATACAAATGACGCCGCAGGCGGTGTCACGCGTCTTTTGGATATGGGCGTAGAGCCTTTTCTTGTGGCAAGCTCTGTGGAGTGCTTTATCGCGCAGCGCCTCGTGAGGGTCATCTGCCCTGAATGCAAGATTAAAAGAAGACCGGGCAAAGGAGTGCCGGAGGAATTTGACATAAAGGAAGACGTGAAAGATTTAGTTATTTACGAGGGCAGGGGCTGCGAGGCATGCAATCATACAGGCTACAAGGGCCGCACAGGCATATACGAATTTTTACTGATGGATGAGGCGATTCGGGACCTGGTTTTACGTCGCGCCTCATCTGACCAGATAAAGCAAAAGGCGCTTAAATCAGGCATGCACACCCTGCGCATGGACGGCTGGGAAAAGGTAAAGAAAGGTATCACCACCATAACCGAGGTCATCCGCGTCACCAAAGAGGACTGATCCCTTTCTTATTTGACAAATCGTACGTGTCGCGTTTGTCAACTTAAGGAGAAGATATGGCTACGTTTATATACAGGGCAAAGAAAGGGCCTGACGAGATCCTTGAGGGTGGCACTGAGGCGGATTCAGAGAGCGCTGCAGTGAGGCGCCTTATGCAGTCAGGCCTTTATCCCATATGGGTTAAAGAAAAAACATCTATTTCTGATTCAAAGAGACAGGCTATATCCTTTTCTTCTAAAAAAGTCAAGACAAAGGACCTGGCGAATTTTACCAGACAGCTGTCAGAGCTTCTGGATTCAGGGTTAGCGCTCTATAACTGCTTGAATATTATTGAAAATCAGATAGAGGCCGCGAGGCTGAAAGAAGTCATAAATGGCATAAGGGATTCTGTAAGGGATGGCAATACATTTTCGGATTCCTTAAAGACCTACCCTAGGATATTTTCAAACCTGTACGTAAATCTTGTAAAATCAGGCGAGGCAGCCGGGATCCTGGGAGAATCCCTGTCCAATGTCGCGGATTTTCTGGATAAAGAGGAGGATATTCGGTCTAGGATCGTGAGCGCAATGGCGTATCCGGGCTTGATGATGATCGTGGGTATCGCGACCATTTTTGTCCTAACGGCCTTTGTGGTGCCGCGCATGGCCAGTATGTTTATTGAAATGGGCCAGATCCTGCCGCTCCCTACAAGGCTGCTTATCGGGATCAGTGATTTCGCGCAAAGGTTCTGGATCCTGCTTTTGATTTTCGCAGCCGGCTTTATATTTTTCATAAAGAGGAGTAAGTCGAACAAGACCGCAAAAAAGGCAATAGACAGGATCAGATTAAAACTGCCGGTCATAGGAAGGCTGACGAAAAGCACTGAGCTCGCGAGATTTTCAGGCACGCTCTCAACGCTCCTTAAAAACGGCGTCCCGATCCTCAACGCGTTAAAGGTGACCTCTGATATAATGGAGAACGGCATCATTAAGGAAGAGGTGGCGCGCATATACGACGACGTTAAGACAGGTTCTTCGCTGGCAGCAGCGATAAAAAAAGATTCCACGTTCGGACAGTTTGTGGTAAACATGACGGCAATAGGGGAAGAGGGAGGGATTTTAGACAAGACCCTGTCAAAGGTCGCTAGGAGTTTTGAGATAGAGCTTGAAAGGTCTATCAAGCTCATGTCCTCTCTTTTAGAACCGATTATCATTTTAATAATGGGGCTCTTGGTCGGATTTGTAGTTATCGCAATGCTTTTACCAGTCTTCCAGATATCGCTGGTCGCGCATTGATCAAGCACTGTGGTCGAGGCGAAACCTCGACCACTTAAACCTTGACCACAGGAGGTATTATGTATAATCGTAAAGGTTTCACGTTAATTGAATTAATGCTGGTCGTGATCATTATAGGTGTTCTGGTTTCAATGGTGGCGCCCAGACTTGTCGGCCGCTCGGAGGAGGCAAGGGTGGTTGCTGCCAGGGCAGATATAGATGCCAATATCTCTGTGGCGCTCGATCTGTACGAGCTGGACAACGGGAGATATCCGTCTGGCCTGGATGAACTGCGGTCAAGGCCTGCTTCAGCCGCGAACTGGAAAGGCCCGTATCTTAAAAAGAGACCAGTAGACCCCTGGGGAAATGAATACGTGTACAGGGTCCCTGGCAGCCACAATAGCGATTACGATCTTTATTCTTATGGCCCGGATAAAAAAGAGGGCGGGGGAGATGACATCGCGAACTGGGAAGATTGAAAAAGGTTTCTTATTATTAGAGGTAATGGTCAGCGTCGCCATACTTTCCATAGCCCTTGTAATGATATTGGGCTCTTTCACAAGGTCTATAAGGACAATAGAGCTTTCAGAAGATTATTTCAGGGCAGGATTACTTCTCGAAAACAAGATCTACGAACTTTCTCATTCTGAAATAGAAGAAGGTTCATCAAGCGGCGTGTTTAGTGATTTCGATAACAGATTCTCCTGGAATCTGGAGATCATGAAAATGGAGGAAGGGCTTGTCCGCGAGCTCAATCTCGGGGTGTCATGGCATCAGGGCGCCAAAGAGCACGACCTGAGCATAGTGACTTATTTATATGCGACGTAGAAATAAAGGTTTTACTCTTATAGAAGTCATGGTCGCGGTCGTGATATTTACAATAATAACAGTTACCGTGTATGGAGTTTTTTATATGGGCATAAGGACATGGCAGAGATCGCAGCAGGAAGAATCCCTCCAGAAGATAAGGTCAGGTTTTTTAAAAATGGAAAAAGAATTAAAGAAAGGTTTATTTTTTCCCGAGGCCCCTTTTAAAGGTACGCTGTCATATATGGAATTTCCGCTGTTTATCCCGGATGACGAGAAGGAAAATATACGCCTGATCAGTTACAGCATAGAGAATGATGATGAGAGCGGCCTTAAACGCATAATAAGAAGAGACGGGGAGGTGCTCAGGGGTATGATGCCTTTGATGAAAGAGGCGCGCTTCGAATACGCGTATAAATCCAATGATCCTTCCGAAGACCTTGAGTGGCAGGGCGCGTGGGACGGGGACGCGCTAAAGGGACTCCCTCCCGCAGTGAGGGTGTCTTTAAAAAGGGACGACGACGGGGAATTTTATAGTAAGGTTATTTTTCTTCAAGGTAAAGGCGTAGAATGAGCATGAAAAAAGGTAGCATCCTGATATTTACATTGTGGGCCTTGATAATACTCGCGATCCTCAGTGTAATACTTTCTAGCCGGGCCTCTACTGATATAAACCTGGCCAGGCATGAATCCATGAACACAAAGGCCTATTATCTTGCAAAGGCAGGCGCCATGAAGATGCTGGCGGAGCTTATAAAGGATGCAGGTGAAAATTCCCATGACAGTCTTGATGAGGATTGGAACAGGGACGAAGATAATCCCAAGGAGTTGACGCTAAGAGGGGACAGGATACTCTATGGCGCTTCTGATGAGATGGCCAAACTGAATTTAAACTCTAATTTTTTGACCAGGGAGCATCTGATAAAACTGGGAATAGAAGAATCGCTTGCCGAAAATATTTTGGAATATAAAAATGCCAAGGTCGGTAAGGGCGCCAGGGCATTCGAATTTATTGAAGAGCTATTTTTAGTAAAGGGACTGAGCCCTGAAGCATATTCCGCGCTAAAGGACCTGGTAACGATCTATGGAGACGATGCCTCCAGGGTAAACATAAATACTGCCAGCCAGGAGGTATTGCTAGCAGTCATAGAAGACGTTACAGCGGCTAATTTTATAATAGATGAGAAAGAAGAAGGCCGCGTATTTAATAATATCGATGAGGTGCACGATGCCATACTCCAGAGCTTCGGTGTGGAGATAGATAAAAATATACTCGATGTGAGATCCGATATATTCCGCATATGGACGCAGGTCAGATTGTCAGAAAGCGAAGAGATAGCCGAAGAGATAGAGACCGTAGTGGACAGGACTACGGGAAGATTTTTGCATTGGAAGGAATATTAAATGGACAGTGAAAATATTTTGATCATTCCGCGGCATCAGGTCTTTGTAAAATTTATAGACGTGCCGTCTGTCCAGACAGTCGAGATCGATAAGATGGCGGATTTCCAGGCCTTAAAAGAGATCCCGCATCCAAAGGAAGACATGGTCGTCAGTTTTAGAAACCTGGGTTCGTTCAAGGAGGGATTCTCGTCGCTGATGATGTGTGTTGCCGGCAAGGATATGATAAATGCAAGGATCAGTGAGAGGCACGGGTTAAACAGGGAGACCGGGGCCATAAGACTCTACAGTGAACTGCTGTATCTATTTTTGTTAAAACGGGGCACAGTGAGTAAGGATAAGGTAAGTTTTGTAGCTAATATTGGGAAGGAGTATTCAGAGGTCCTGATAATAGACAGGACCAGGCCTGTTTTTTCAAGAGGGTTTAAAAATAGCGAGAACTTTTTAGAGGAGATAGACCGTTCGATCCAGGCATATAAGAGGACCAGGGATAATCCCGAGATACAGGACGTTGTCGTCGCGCACTCCTCAGACGTAGACATCAGGGACGCCGCGCCGTATATAAGGTCTCATTTTACCATACCTGTTAGTTTCTGCGAATATAGCGAGGATCCGGGCAGTGTCGATGTGGCGGCAGAGATCGATCTTCTGCCGAAAGAGGTCAGCCATAAAAAGACGACGCTGGAGAAGAAAAAAGAACTCATTGTGACGTATTCGCTTCTGGGCCTGACTATAATATTATTAAGCGGCATGCTCTATTACAAGATACACGAAAAAAATACATTACTGGCCGGACTTTCCAGGAGAGGGACAGAGGTCAGCTTGCGCATGCAGGGATTGGACGGATTCCTTAAAAAGACGGAGATCGTTGAAAAACATATAGAGATGGGGAGTTTCGTAGCCAGGGTCCTGGAGAGGTCCTATATCATGATCCCGGAAAGCGTCTCGTTTTCAGGATTGAATTACAATGGCGGGGACAGCATTTTTTATAAAGGTACTTCACGGGACATGTCTTCTGTTTTTTCTTTTGTAAAAGAGCTCGAAGGCTCAGGATATTTTGAAAAAGTAGAGGTAAAGTACGCCACCAAAAAACAATCAAGGGGCACTGAATTGACAGATTTTAATATAGAGTGCAGGTTAAGGCCATGAATATTTCAAAAAGAGAAAAATCCGTTCTTATTATAACAGCCGCGGTTATTATGTCGGCGTTCTTCTTTAATTTTGTCATAGAACCGTTTTTTAAGACATGGAAACACGTCAACAATCAAATACTTGTAAAGAAGACGGCGCTTAAGAAGGATTTGAGGTTACTGGAAAATAGAGACGCGATTATAAAAGAGTACAATACCTACGCGGGATCCGCCAATAATATGTCTGATATCCTGGGTTATATAGAGAAAAAGGCTGATTCCCTGGGAATAAGAACAGAAAATATAAAACCAAGACCAGTAGTCCAGAAAGAGTTCTATAAGGAATATATTATTGAGCTGGAGATAGAAGGCGCATTTTCCGCTATTAATAAATTCGCATCCGAGCTCTTAAAATCACCCACGTTTATTACCTTGAAGAAATTCAACCTCAGGCCAGCCAAAGGGACCTCCTCATATTTCCAGGGTACCCTGATCCTGTCCAAACTAATAATATAGGCCATTTACTTGACAGTAAGAGAATGGTAAGGCATACTACTCTCTAAGTAGATAGTCGACTATTGCTATCTAATTAGAGAGTTGACATGAAAGATATATATTTGATTAAAGATCTGGCGAGGATGAGCGGGCATACTGTGCATACAGTAAAATATTACCTCAATCTCGGTATTATAAAGGAAATAGGACGAAGCCCGGAGACAAAGTTCAGGTATTTTGACAATACCACGCTTGATATATTGCGTAAGATACGCGCGTTCCGCAAGGAAAATAAATCATTGGCAGAAATAAAGGAGACGCTGGAGAGAGATGGCGTATTATAGCGTTCTCAATCTTCTTAAAGAACCGTTTTCAACGAGCCCGGACCCGCAGTTTTTATACCCTTCCATTTCGCACAAACAGGCCCTGCAGAGATTAGAGATCAATGTCAGGTTAAAAAGAGGCATGAGCCTTGTCCTGGGAGACGTGGGAACTGGAAAGACCACTCTTGCAAGAGCGCTTGTCCAGGCGCTCGGCCAGAACCAGGGGGTCATCTCACATATGATCTTTGATCCTGCGTATGATTCAGAGTTTCAGTTTGTCGCGTATCTCGCAAAGATATTTGGTATAAAACCGCCTTTCAGGTCCGCGCTTGATTACAAGGAAGCGATAGAGAGATTTTTATTCAAGAAATGCGTTGAGGAGGAGGATATCGTGGTGTTGATCATCGACGAGGCGCAAAAGCTGAACGCGTCGTCACTGGAGATACTGAGGACGCTCTTGAATTTTGAGACAAACGAGTATAAGCTGCTGCAGCTGGTGATCATAGGCCAGACAGAACTCCTGCCGCGCCTCAAACGCATAAGGAATTTTTCCGACAGGATAAGCCTGAAATACATGCTGAACCCGTTTGATATAGACGAGACAAGGAGTATGATATATTTTAGGCTGAAACAGGCAGGTCATGATTCGGAAAAGGTGCTTTTTACCGACGGGGCAGTAGATCTGATCTATCAGTACACCCAGGGCTACCCCCGCAGGATCGCCAATCTCTGCCATATGGCGCTGGAAGAACTGGTGATGCAGGAAAAGATGACTATAGAGCCGGACCTGATAACGGAGTTGATAGAACGGGATAAAAAAATGGAGCTGGCCAATGGCTGACGCGAGCCCGGAAGAAAAACTCCTGAATGTTATAAAAAAGCAGCAGGGCAGTGCTAGACTCAAAAAAGATCTCAGGGTCTTTACAAAGGTAAATTTTATACTCACAGGCCTGATAGTAGTAATCTCAATATTTTTTTTAGTGGATATCTTTACGCCCGGTTATAAAACGCCTGAACTCAACGTAGAGCTGCCTGAGGAAAAAGCAGTTTTGCCGGCACCAGAAATAGATTGGGGCCAGGATAGAGTCGTGGAGCAAGGGCCTTCTGTCTCAAAGGAAGAGCTGGTCAAGGATTTGACCCTGACGGGTATCATCACAGGGGACAGCGACCAGGCCATAATAGAGGATAAAAAGGCAGAAAAGACCCACTTTCTTTACAAAGGCGACACCTTCGGCGATTTTAAGGTCCATGACATAAAAGGGTCGAGCGCGATACTGGACTATAAAGGCGAAAAGATCGAATTAAAAATGTAAGGGGGCTTGAGATGATAAGAAGAGTCGTCATATTTATCGCTGTATTTTCGATTTCCATTTTTTCAGTAATGCCGCTCGCCCGGCCGCAATATGAGGACCAGATGGAACTGATCTCGCTGGACCTCAAGGGCATGGAGATACGCGATGTCCTGAAGATCCTGTCGCAAAAGAGCGGCCTGAACATAGTCGCTGACAAGGACGTAAAGGGCAAGGTCTCACTCTATATAAAGGACGTGGATGTCATGGATGCGCTGGAGATAATAGTTTCGACAAACGGTCTGGCCTATGAACAGAAAGGTACCCTGATCAGGATCATGAGTGACCGGAAATATGAAAAGCTGCATGGAAAAGAGTTTAGAGATACGACCATGACAGAGATCGTCAGGCTGGATTACATCAGCGCTTCCGATGCCGCCGCATCTATCAAGGAGATGAAGACGAGGCTCGGCAAGGTTATTGCAGATGAGCGTTCGAACACGCTTGTTTTAATAGACGATCCGGAGACGATAGGAAAGATGAAGGACGCGATCGCAGAGATAGACGTGCCTTTGGTGACAGAGATCTTTTCCCTTGATTACGCAAAGGCGGATTCTGTAAAAGAAAAATTGGAAGAGATGGTTTCTGACGGCAAGGGCAGCGTGAAGTTTGACGAGAGGACCAACAAGGTAGTAGTGGAGGCCACGCGTAATAAGATAAATGATGTCAAAAAGGTCGTGGAGGCGTTTGACGAAAAGACGCGCGAGGTGATCATTGACGCTAATATTATAAAGGTAACGCTTTCGGATAAACATAGTCTTGGCATTGATTGGGCAGAAGTCCTGCAGTGGAGCAGTATGCGCCTGACAGGGGATAGCGTCCTTACAACCAGCCTGACCGGATCCACGCCCAGCACGTTGACCGTTGCCAGTATAGGCGGAAATTATACCACTGTGATAAGCGCGCTCAAGACATTTGGAAGGACTGATGTCCTGTCAAGGCCGAGGATAACAGTCGCTGATAAGGAAGAGGCAGTGATCTTGATAGGATCCAAGGAGGTATATGTTACAAGCGAGGTCACGACGACGAGCGGCGGCACATACCACACCACAGACCATGTTGAATTCGTGGATGTCGGAGTGAGGTTATGTGTCACGCCTGAAATCAATAACGAAGGTTATGTCAGGATGAAGATAAAGCCAGAGGTCAGCGATACCGATACTACCAAGACTGTTACCCTGACTAATCCTGACGGAAGCACGAGATCCATCATACCCTACGTCACCACGTCTGAGGCAGAGACGACAGTTCTAGTCAAGAATGATACAACGCTTATATTGGGCGGTCTGATGAAGGACACGATCACGGAATACGATGAAAAGATCCCGTTTTTAGGGGATATACCTGTTTTGGGAAAATTATTTTCCACAAAAGGAAAGAGCAAGGAAAAGACGGAGCTGGTGGTGCTCCTGACGCCTCATATTATAGAGGGTGATAAATCGACAGAGGAGACAGATTTTTATGTCAACGAGTGGAAAGAAAAGACTCAAGAGGCAAAGATAGAAAAACCAGAAAATCCTGAATTTAAGTTTCCTGATATCTCTGGCGGAGATAAAAAAGGCGCGGCACAGCCAAAGACAGTGAAGAAACCCGCACAGCCAAAGACCGCGAGAAAGAAATGGACGCCTGTTTCTATTCTGAAGCCAAAAGAAGGGAACGCTGAAAAACCCAGCCGAAAGACCACGACTGCTGCCGCAAGTAAAACGCCTTATGAGGAATATTATCTGAGGGTGCGCGAGGACATAAACAGCACGGCAGCCCGTCAGGATGTCGAAGGATTGGAAGGCGAGGTCGAGGCGCAGTTCACCCTGGACAGGGACGGATTTTTGACGCGTGGTCCTGTGGTTTTGAACAAGCCGGATTTAAAACTTGTCCGCGCCGCTGTAAATTGTATCAAGCAGGCTTCACCATTTTCTCCTTTTCCCGAGACAATGAGGAACAGGGAAGAGAATTTTTACGTAGTAGTGAGGTATTAATAGATCGGTCCCTCGCGACTTATGTTTAAAACTAGGGTCGCTCGGGATAAAATTCAACTTCGTTGAATTTTGCTTGACGAAAGTTAAATATTGAATATAATTGAGGCCATATGCGCTATTTAAGATATATATTTGTAGCTATATATATGCTGTTAATATTTAGTGGCGCGGCTGGGGCAGATTCAAAGGCAGTAGGGACTATCAGGGATAAAGAGGCTTCGTGGTACGCGGTTGTCAAGACAGCTGATGGCAAAATGAAACTTTGCGCAAAAGGCGATATCTTTTATTCAAGTTCGAATCCGGACAGGTGCTTTCGTATTGATGAAATTGAGAAGGATGCCCTTATATTAAAAGAAAGCGGTTCAAAAAATAGCTTGACCTTAAAACCCGGCGAGAAAGTTCCAATCGAAGACGAGTTGATTGTCTTTGAAAAAACGATCGAAGCCGATGTTATAGAATACAGATATAATGTTTCTGAGGACGCGAAAAGAGAGTATGTCGAAGACTTTACTATCAGGGATCTGGAAGAGGAAATGGTTGTGCTCGAGAAGGACGCGCTTTTAGACGCGCTTTCAGAGGAGGGTAGGGAGGTATTTGAGGCGCCTCAGACAGAGGTTAAGACAGAAACTATCAAGGCCGGGCTCTTTGAAGATATAAAGATCGAAAAGGTCAAGGATGATGTTTGGTCAGTGGACAGAGAAAGCACTGAGACAGCTTTTTCAAACGCGGGCAAGGCGCTCGTATCAGTGATTAAAAGCGCTGAGCCGCGCTTTAGATTTGGTGAAGGCCCGAGTTTAAAGTTTAATTGCGAGTTAGGCGGCGTTGTTTTAAGTAGAGACGGGTTTCTGGTCCAGAATCTGGCAGTTGCGAGTATTGCGGAGCGGGCAGGTATAATAAAGGGTGATCTGATCCAGAGCGTTAATGGTCAGCCAGTGAACAGTCTTTACGGTATCTTTAGGGCGTACATGGACGTGAAGGCAAATAAGGATATTAAGGTCGTAAGCGTAAATATTATTCGTGACGGGAAACCCAGGATGTTAATATATAACATGCGATAAGGGGGAAGACATGGATTATTTATTGACTGAGGAACAGATAATGATCCGCGACCTGGCAAGACAGATCGCTAAGGAAAAGATCAAACCGGTTGCCGCGCAGTATGACGCGGAGGGCACGTTTCCGTGGGATATGGTAAAGGTAATGGCGGATAGCGACCTCTTTGGCATTTACATCGAAGAAAAATACGGCGGTACTGGCGGCGGGAGCATGGAG
>CAZBAQ010000014.1:0-11147 GCA_964489855.1 uncultured Planctomycetia bacterium
TTTCATCAATAAGAAGAAAGAGATACCTGTACATAAAAGACATTATCATGATAAATATCCTGGGTAACCTCATCTGTTCCAGGGCCTTTAACAATCTGGGAAATTTCGTTGTAGAGGTAAGCATCGTCATACAGAAAATAGACAGATACGACTTTATCAGTATGCCGGTAAATAAAACTAACCCGTCTTTACCTTTCATAAAAGGTATGGAGAGAGCCGCCAGGGCAACAAACGGGATTACGACAAGGGTCTTTTTAAATACGAATGAAAAGGGGACCTTTGAGACAGCCAGAAGAACCAAAAGCGCCAGCGCATATAAAGCAAAAGATAAATATGCCGTCGGATCTGACAAGACTACTGCGAAAATAAAAATAAAAGACGCTGTTACCTTTAGTCTCGGATCCAGCCTGTGAATAAAGCTATCCAGCCCGGCATATTTATCTATATATGAATGCTGCATATTACCTCTTTATCGCTGCGCCTATCGCGTAAGCCAGGCCAAAGACAATCAATGTCCCCGTGATCCCGGCAAGGCCTGTAGCAAAACCTTCGTTATGTACACCCGGCCATACGTAATCAGGAAGGGGAGAAATAAATACTGGCTCTACTTCTCCCTTTTCTAAAAATCCTTTGTCATCCGCGATTTTTTCCAGACCGTCGGGGGAGCTGGATGCAAAAGGCGATATAAAAAAAGCTAGTATTAAAGCAGCTGCAATCCATAATAAAATCTCTTTTTTATCCATATTATGCCTCCTTATTATACACCAGGTCAGGCCTTGTTTTCAAAACAAAACCTACGACAAGGAGAGATATGACGGCCTCGCCTATGCCTATCAACGTGTGGACCAGCGCCATTGCAGGAAGCGCCAATCTTAAAGGCGATGTCCCTGAAATAGCAAGTTCTATTGCGCACGCGCTGGAGGCGAGCACTACAGATGTCCATGCCGCTACAGCCGTGCCTGCAAGGATCCCTTTCTCGCTGCCAATTGTCTTTCTTATCAAATTATAAATCACGTATCCGCCCATAGCACCTACAAACGACATATTGAATATATTTGCGCCGAGCGCTGTAAATCCGCCATCCTGAAATACAAGACACTGTATGGTTAAGACCACGGCGATAACAATCGCGCCTGCGTAAGGGCCTAATAACACTGCTGCCAAGACGCCGCCTAACAGGTGCCCAGAGGTACCTGCTGCCACAGGAAAATTCAGCATCTGCCCTGCAAATATAAAAGCAGCCATTACTCCCATTAAAGGTATCATCTTGTCTTTCAAAGCGCCTGAGACGCGCTTAATGCAATACCCGAGCCCTCCTACTGAAACAACCCATGCCGGCACCCAAGTATTCGCAGCCAAAAAACCGTCTGGTATGTGCATTTTTCCCTCCTTTAAAAATCAACCTGCCCTTTCATTCCCACTACAGTTATCGTGTCATTTCCGTTAGAGGCATCATCGCCGTAGGGATTCCAGATTACCTGGACATCCGGGGTCATTGTAAGATGATCATTCACCTTATAATTATAATATGCCTCGAAATGACCCTCGTCCTCTGCGCTTAAATTACTTCCCGCGTCCTTGTATTTATCCGAAGGTATTGCCTGGCCGACTGCGATACCTAAAATATCCTCTTCCCTGCCCCAGCCAGTGCCTGCAAACTGAAGGCCTGTGCTCCAGGCGTGTTCCAGTGAAAAACTCTCGTCGTTAAGGTAGGCGTCCGGATCCTGCCACCCGTAACGTAAAAACGCGCCCA
Source organism: uncultured Planctomycetia bacterium (assembly GCA_964489855.1). GTDB lineage: Bacteria > Omnitrophota > Gorgyraeia > Gorgyraeales > Gorgyraeaceae > JAHIPS01. The sequence continues at coordinate 1,754 of CAZBAQ010000014.1, forward strand.
CGCTGTCGCTCAGCTCCTGGTCAAAACTTATTCCAAAGCCGTACATCTCTTCCTTTGTCTTGGTAGAATCATCCCACTTTGTATGCTCTCTGTCGCTCAGCCAGCCAATCACCCTGTAATTTCCGCCCCTCTCAAAAAAACCAGGTTTAAAATTCGCCTGCACCGCATAGAAACCATTATCGGCAATATCCTCCCAGTCATTGTCGCCATCCATCATCAAGAGTCTTACATCCACGCTGTCAGCCGCGTCCAGCGTCAAAAGTAAGCCCCCTGCATTGTCCGGAAATTCTATTGTCGGCGAATTCCTGAAGATCCTGCCCAAGAATCGCGTGCATTCACAGTTTGCGTATTCATTTGTATCAACAAGGACCGTCCCGTCGATTTTTCCAGTCATTAATGCCGCTGGCATCGATTGAAAATAATGCTCGTACCACGCCTCTGTCACTGCAATCGAACTGTCTGAATCGTCCGCGTCTCTATTTACATTGCTGAAAACCTGGAGTTCGTCCTCGACTCCGGTGCCGGCACCTGTCTCCAGATGCAGAAACGCCTGTCCGTAATCTTCGAATTCCCTGCCCATGTAAAGGTCGATGGAGTACGACCCGTCAGTCACGTCTTCGCCTTTCCGTGAAAGGCTGTCTCCGTTGGCATTGTTCGTCCCCTGCACCACAAAAGTAGCGCCTGCCTCTATATTCAGGCCTCCCAGGGCAAATTTTGTTAAATCCTCCACTGTTCCATCAGCCAATTGAACAGTAGGAGTAGATTCTTTCTCACTAAGCTTCTTCTCGAGTTCATCAATCCTCTGTTCCTGCTTTGTAATCTGCTTCCTCAATGCCCTGATCTCATCAAGTATGTCGTCATCTGTAACCTCTGCAAAAATAACTTGCCCTGACAATAATAAAATGCACGCTGCAAACATCAAAACCCTTCCAGGCATCTTCCCTCCTTTCTTGCTACTTTTTTACTTTTCGTGCTACCAAGATACAAAAAAATTTATCTAGAGCTTCTTTCCGAGTGTTGTAAGCGTTAACGAGCCGTGCTTTACGCCTTTGACAACGCGCAATTTATCCGCCAACAATTTAATCTTATTCGATTTGCCTTTAACTATGATAACCTCCAGGCAATTATGGTGGTCTAAATGGGCGTGTTGGCTCGCGACAATCATATCCTGATAATCGTGCTGTATATCCACTATCACGTCCATGAGTTCCCTTTTATGATGGTCATACACGATGGATATCGCTCCGGCAACATCTTTGCCTTTTTTCCACTCTTCTTTTACAAGGCTGTCGCGTATCAGATCCCTTATTGACTCGGAGCGGTTAGGATACTTTTTCTCTTTGATAAGCCTATCGAAATCCTTTAAAAGCCTCTCCTCCAATGATATACCAAATCTTACAACCCCTGTCATCCGTCCTCCAGTGTTACTTTTTTAAAAAAGGTTATTTGGATCAGCCCAGGTAAATGTCTATCCTTGAGACCTTCCTGTCTCGTATGTCCTGGGAATAAGGCGGGCCTATTATGTCTTTCTTTATTTCCACCTTCTTACCGCTGTCGTATCTTATGACAATAAAACGCATCTTGACTGAATTCCTTCCAGCTGTGTTCCTTAACCTGGGATTATGATAAACGACCATGGTCTTTCCTAAAAACTTGAAGGCAAAACTATTTTTCGGAAATCCGTTCTGCGGTTTCCTGGTAAAAAGCCATGGCGGCAAAACCGGCCTGAACCTCAGGCATAATTCAGTTTCTTCGTTTAAAAAGAAAGGTCTGGCGCCCACGTTCATCAACAACCATATGTTAAGCATTTCGGCAGTTGAACCGCTTAAGCGTGCCACAAATCCCTTGCCGTGAAGTTTCTTATCAAGGAACGCGCTTGAAACTATAAAAGAGGAGTTCTCAAAAATACTCCTCCCGTAGACCTCTGGCGCCTGAAACGGGATCAAAAGGGCCTTAAACTCCTTAAAAAAATCGCTATATAGTCCTGCCCTTAAGATCTCCAAAAGATACTTGTATTCCATGTGCAGCCATATGGATTCGTTTTCCAGCCAGCCTGGCGTAAACACGCTGGAGCGGCCCACCTCTTTTGAAACACCCTCTAGCGATTCATTGATCTTGTACATCTTTAACTTTTTATCATATATCCCTGTTTTTTTTAAGGCCACATACAGGGACCTTGTCTTCTTTATATCCCTTTCCACCTTTATAGCGCGAACTATACCCTCTAGAAATAGCGGCATTCTTATAGTCTTGAATGCCGTCGGCATCACCAGAGGAAGATCCTTTATTGGATCGTGTTTATTTATATATTTAAACTTTACGACCTCATTTATAAAATAGGTGGCGTATGTCTTTTTAGACGGGATGTATGCCTTTTTAATGACCTGATTTATCTTTGAAAGAAATATATTAAGGGCCCGGTCTAATTCTTCCACGCTGAATGTCTTTTCTGCGCCGCTAAACCCGAACTTCACCTTCTCCCTGTACTTTTCCTTTATAGAGCTGGCCTTGTCCCAATAATGAAGGTCCCTCTTTTTTGAAGAAAGCCTTGCCTGTGACATGACAAGGGTCTCTATCTTTTTTAAAAAATCATGGATCTCTTCAGGTGCCCTGACCTTGCAGCTATCACCTGGTCCCAGGGCCTTTAATGAATCCAATATAAAGATTATCTGCCTCTTCAGCTCAAAGACCTCGGGCGTGGAAGAACCAAAGAGCCCGGGCAGTCCATTCATGGAATCGCACCAGCCTGGCTTGTCAGCCTCCATCTCGATACCCGCGCCAGACGGATCTATAGAGGAGATCTTATTTACCATCAGACATAACATCTTTACTAAAAGCGTGGTCTTATAGACCTCTCCCTCGCCCCTACGCGTCCTAACGAGATGCGGATCTTTCCTGCGTCGTTTTATAAGTTTTGCTTTTTTGCTGTCGCTAACGAGCGAATTATACTGTCTGACCTTATTATCCCCGTTTAATAGACACCTTTCCGAACGCGGCTTCACGCAATAAAAACTATCGTAAAAGGTAAATTCCTTTTTTCCTAACAGTATCTCCCTTAACTTTTCAGGGTATATAGAGACATAACTTTCTACCAGGTCAAGATTATAAGTCCAGTGGTCCACCCAATATCCTTCTTCATGCTCTGCCTCGTAAATAGTCTCGCAATGCTGCAAGACCTCACATAGAAACCCATGCCACGGACCTTTCAGTTTTATTCCCGATGCCTCCATTTTTACAAACAGCTCTCCGGGACTAAAATCACTGCGAAGTACTTCCTTGACCTTCTTAAAATCCCCGGGATCTACCTTGCCTTTTAACACATCGTCTAATACACCGTGATTTTTGAGTCTGAACTTCACGCCGTGCAAAACAAGCGGGTTAAAACCATCTGCCTGCAGCAGGCTATAAAAATGCAATATATTGGAATCCTTTACGTCCGGGTTAAACAATACGTCATTCCTGCGATTCTGGTTTATGTCCCTGAAATTACCATTTCCTTGAGAGAAATAAGTGGGGTCTATATAAAAACTGTTGTAATCCCTTTCCAGGTCGCCGTGCTTTCTTGAATAGACATAAAAGGTCTGTGACCGGTCTGCGCATGTCACTGGATAGCCGCCGCGCAGCAGATTGTCAAGAAATGTCTGAGAGCAGTAAAAATCATATTTTTTCTCACCCGAGGCAGTAAATATATCCTCCTGCAATTTCTGTATAATATCCCTGTTCTGGGTCTTTTTGTCTCTAAAAAACTCTTCTTTTCTCAGACGGGAAACCAGGGAGTTCAGTTTTTCCCTGGAGCTTATATGGCCCAGGAGAGAATAAAGCACGGCCTTTTTACCCTTGCCTATCCTTAACTCGGCATGAGACATGGCGCAGGGAAGTTTATTCTGGCCTATCTGGCCGGATGGCACCTTAAAACCTTTGTCATTTACAAAATTAACCGGGTATGAAAAATCATTTGTCTGACCGAAGATTAGTTCCGGATCGACAAAAACAGGAAGTCTGGTACTATCCTTTCCTCCGCTCGCCAACGACGACAGATAAAAATTGCCTTCGTTAATAAACGCGGTCTCGGAAATGTCGCTCGGGTCCACATTTAACCTGTAAAACGGCGCCCCCCTTTCTATATTCTCGACCCTCATCCACGCCTCGAGCGTGCGTCTCATATTCTTGAGGAAAAAATTTGACACGCCGTAAGGTATCATAATAGGTGTGCCGTCGAGCATCTCTATATTCAAAGGTTTTTTTGATATGTTTTTCAGGGAGACGGTTCTGGCAAGCGCGGCAAAGGGTTCGTTGGGAATAGTAAAATAAGTCACCTCTATCTCGAGGCCTATAGCTGGAATCGACTCCTGGATCCTAAGCTCGTAAGAGTTTACAAACATCCTCTGCGCTGCAGGGAAAATACCGTTTTCAGGATGCGGCCGGAAAGGCTCGTAAAGTATGGTCTTATTTTTATGCCTTAATTTTATAAACGTGCGGAAGCCCTGCGAGGATGCCAGCTGAAAGGCCCTGTTGGCAGGCATGAATTCCATTATGGGGTTATCCTTGCTCTTTACACCACAGCTACACATGCACTGGCCCCTGTTTACATAAAAGGCCCACATGGGTATGCCAAATAAGCCGGCTATACCAGGCAGAAAATTAGCAAAAGGCGTTGCAAGATTATAGTTCTCTATTACAAAATCACCTTCAGAGTCTATATAGTATTTTACCTTCTTGTCCATAATGGATAGATTTTAACAGATAGGCGGCATTTCCGCAAGCCAAAAGTCCACTTAAGCAATGGTGGGCAGTTCTAAGTCATGCCCGGGACTTAATACAGCAGCCCTCTTTGCAATGAGCTACAGGTCTTAGCATATACCTGATTGTGATATCTATGCTACACCTCCGTTTTTACTTGAATATCGTCCCTGTCTCCATAGACCAGAACAAAAGGTCTATTTCTTCCATGGAGATATTCGTTCGTTTAAAAAACTCCCTCATCCTGCCTTCTATCAGCATATACTCTTTTTTGCTCAATGCGACGGGTATCTTTTTTATTACCCTGCATCTTTTAAGATTTTTAAGGATATGCCTGTCAAGTATTGCCATATCCTTGCCAAATCCGATATTTCTCAAAAAATGACTCGCTTCTTTATAGCCAAACCCTTTTACATTCCTGACCAGCCAATCCCTTGTCTTGATCGTATCCTTGGGATCAATCTTACTTTTTATATCAGGACCCTTGCCATTCTTAAAAAACTCTCTTGCCTCAATCAGATACCTGGCCTTATTATTAGGAAAACGCACCCCGCTTAGGCACTTCCTTATCTCATCCTGATCGCCCCTGCGCAACAATCCCTTGTCCTGTAATTTTCTTACAGCCCTGTCGCACACAACTGCCTTTGCCTGCGGAGTCAGGATACAAAAACATAACTCTGAGAATATATCCTCGTCGCCTCTTTTGTAGACCTGTCTAAAATCCTTTAATCTTTTTTTTATTGCCTGTCTTTTTATTTTATGGTCCTTTAATAAACTCTTCATATCCCCAGCGCTTTTTGTATCGCTTGCCTGTCAAAACCGACTATTATCTGGCCGTCAATATCAATGACAGGCACACCCATCTGGCCTGATTTTTCCATCATCTCCTTGCCTGCCTCAGAATCAGCTCCCACGTCTATATCCTCAAACTGGATGTTGTTTTCTTTTAAAAAATCCTTTGCCCTGTGACAATAAGGACATGTTGAAGTGGAATATACCTTTACAGTCTCAGCCATAGTGCTTCCTTTATAAAGTCCTCTTTATCTCTGTTAATTTCTTGAGGTGCCCCTGCTCTTCTTCGATAAGCTTATCCACTATCTTCTGCTCTCCGCCCAGAATAAATTTTTTCATCTCATGATAGAAAAGAATAGAGTCTTTTTCAAAACCTATGCCAATATCCACTGCCTCTTTTTCACTTTTAATATTTTTTGCGGCCTCAGCGCCTTTATTTGCCTTTGTAAAGACATACCCTTCTGACAATGCCTTAAGATAAGCAAAATACTCTCCCGGATATGCCTCAGAGGGTTCGTATTTTTTTACCTGCGAAAGCAAGTCCTCGAACCTTTTTATATGTTTTTCTTCCTCTCCTGCGAGGAACCCGAATGTCTCCTTTGACTTTGAGTTTTTGGATAATTTAAGGACCCCCTCGTAAAAATCCCTGCCGTTTTTCTCGATCTGTATACCTATCTCCGCTATCTCAGTCGCTGAAAAAAGATTTCCCATTTCATCCTCCATTCACAAGGTTCACACCCAATTCAAACGCCTTTTTTAGACAATCGGGGCGATTCAGGATCCCTGCTTTTCCGTCAACGCCCGGGCAAAAAAGTTCTTCTTTATAGCTTGCATTGATCACTGCAAAAAAGTTCCTGACTATTGCCTTTGCATTTTCAAAAAAATCTTTCCTGTTCGACCCCTCGACAGAAATAAACGCGCCCTTTATCTTCCTGAATCCATTATCTTTCTTCAATACATACTTTGCCCGCCACGCACACTGGAAACGATCTATCATCATCTTTGTCTGGGCGCTGAGACTGCCAAAAAATATAGGTGAGGCCAGGACCAGGATATCTATAGCCTTGATCTTTTCATATACGTCCTGTAGGTCGTCCTGCAAAAGGCAGCTTCCATCGTCTTTTACTTTCTCGTGTTCCTGACAAGGCAAAAACTTCAGTTTGTTCAGGATGATCTTCTCGGTCTCAGCGCCTTTCGACTTAGCGCCCTCCAGGACCTTATCCAGAAGAATGTCTGTATTGCCGCCTATTCTAGGACTTCCGCTAATCCCGAGTATTTTCATCAATAATTCGCGCACAAAAGTTCATAATACGCCTGTGGATGAGCGCACGCAGGGCATTTATCCGGCGCCTCCTTGCCCTCGTGCACATAACCGCAATTACGGCATTTCCACTTTACAACCTTGTCCCTCTTGAAAACAACATCTTCCTTTATATTCTTCAGAAGATTTCTGTATCTTTTTTCATGTTCTTCCTCGACCTCTGCTATTTCCTTAAACTGGTCTGCTATTTCTTCAAAACCTTCTTCCCTAGCTGTTTTTTCCGCTTCCTTGTAAAGACTTGTCCATTCCAGATTCTCTCCATCTGCTGCTGCCTTTAAATTCTGAGGTGTATCTCCTATCACGCCAGCCGGATATAAAGCTGTTATCTCCACCTCTCCGCCCTGAAGCAGCTTAAAAAATCTCTTCGCGTGCTCTTTTTCATTGTCAGCCGTCTCTAAAAATATCGCTGCTATCTGCTCATACCCTGCCTTTTTGGCAACGCCCGAAAAATACGTATAACGGTTCCTTGCCTGTGACTCGCCTGCAAACGAAGCCAAAAGATTCTTTTCAGTCTTACTGCCTTTTAATTTCATTTCAGTCCTCCTTCTTTTACGAACTGGGCCTTGCCTGCCCCGCATACAGGACACACCCAGTTATCCGGTAGTTTCTCAAAAGGGGTCCCTGGCTGTACCCCATTATCCGGGTCACCTACTTCAAGATCATAAATATAATTACAAACCTCACATCTGTACTTTTGCATCTTTACACCTTTTGTAGCCATACCCTCACCTTTAATAAAGGTGGGCGCTGTTACAGGCGTTGTGCCACGTTTTACCTGGTGATAATAAGAGTATGACATGGGCGTGCCTGTTTTCAATACCTCTGACTCTGTCATCTCTCCTAAAAAAAGCGTATGACTGCCGCAATCAAGCTTTTTTATGACCTTTGCCTCGATATAGCCAAGCGCGTTATCCAGTACAACCGGGCATCCAGAGGAAAGTTTTTTAAATTTAACGTCTTTAAACTTCTCTTCCTTCTTCCCTGATTTAAAACCGAATTTACCTATAAAACGAAGGGGCGTGTCTTCTGACAATATGGAAATACCAAATCTGCCGCTGGCCTCTATATATTCATGAGTCAGGTTCTCCTTGTTGATACTTATTGCCACGGTCACAGGCTCATTGGTTATCTGCATAACAGTGTTCGCCACCTGGCCGTTAAGGGCCTCGCCTTTGTTAGACGATACTATATACATCCCGTAGCCAATATTCTGCAAAACATTAGTATCCATATGGTTAAATATTAAGGTATAACAAAACCCTTGTTATTGCAATGAATTTTTCTTATTACGTTTTTTATACTTGTTGTATTTTCCTGGACAGCCGTCAAAAAAACCCATTATTTCACATCTCCTTTAATGCCCAATAAAGACGCTATCGTTATGCCTCTTAATTCCTTATCTACGCTCTTGCTTATACTCTGCAATTTCCTTCTCAAGGCGCACCTCTTTACATTCGGGCAGACTCTGCCTTTAAGCAAGCAATTTGTAAGGTCTATTTTTCCCTGAAAGATCTCTATTATATCTGTCAGCCTTATCTTCCCTGCAGACCTCAAAAAAGAAAATCCGCCTTTCTTCCCTTTGCGCGAGACAAGGATCCCTTTCTTTGCCAGCTCCTGAACTATCCTTCTTAAAAACCTCTCGGGCAAGCCTTCTTCTTGCACAATCTCATCCACTGTGATTACGCCTTCTCCGGGATTTTTTGCCATAAACATCAACGCCCGCCACGCATAATCAGTATCCCTTGAAATGAAATTCATATCACGCCCCTCCCATTAATGATACTATAATAGTATCATTAATGGAGTTTGTCAAGTATTTTTTTGAAAAAAGTTTATTTATCTCTGCGATATTCTGGAAAGGATGATACTTATCTCGTAAAGAATTATTAACGGAACAGCCATGAGACACTGAGTGATCACGTCCGGCGGGGTAAGAATGGCGGCCATGATAAATATTACCAAGACTGCGTATTTTCTGTTTCTGGACAGGGATTGCGGCGTGACAATGCCTATCTTTGCAAGTAAAAGCATTATAAGAGGTACCTGAAATATTAAACCAAATACAAGCGTAAATAGTCCAACAAAAGAAACATATCTTCCTACGCTTATCATCGGGATTACATATGATGAGCCAAAGCTCAGTAAAAATCTGATTCCTATAGGAACGATTATAAAATATCCAAACCAGCTTCCAAGAATAAAAAAGATAAATGAAAAGAAAACGTATATAGAGGAAAATTTCTTTTCCTTCTTCCTCAGGCCAGCTGTTATAAATTGCCAGACCTGATAGAGGACATAAGGCGAGGAAAAATAAAATCCTCCCAGAAGCGCGATCTTTACATTCGCAATGAATGCCTCCTGAGGAGCGATAAATACAAGCGTACCGCCCAGCGGTTTAACAAGCTCGGCAAATATCTTATCTGTAAATGTATAGACGATCAAGGACGAGGCTAGAATAAATATCAGTGATTTTATAATACCGGCCCTGAGCTCTTCCAGATGTTCTGTAAATGTAAGCTTTTTGGCTGTCATCTTTAAAAG
>CAZBAQ010000015.1:0-10772 GCA_964489855.1 uncultured Planctomycetia bacterium
CGTCACGAGTCGCATGCGTAAACACGCCTGTTACAACAGCCAATAACCCTAAAAAGACAACACCGATAATCACGATGGATATTACTGTTTCTATTAAAGTGAATCCTTTCATTGCATATTTACCTTCCCTGTCGCTGGTTGGATCCTCACTGTCCTGGTATTTGTCCCGTCAGTCAGGGTCACTATACCTTCACTCATCAGAGCAACAGCGCTTGCGTTGTAAGGCGCACCGATTGAATCAAACTCTACAGCGTCGCTGAAATTAGTGCTTACAATCCCTATCTCACTAAACTCTTTCATCTCATCAAATTCGATCTCTAAATCACCTTGAGTGTGCGGATCCTGGGCTTTTGTAGACGTATTGACTCTAAACCCAAAATATGATTCATCGCTCGCATCAAACGATATCCCAAACCTCACCTGCTCTGCCATTGCCATTTCCTGCATGTACCTTAGATCCAATGCAAGCCTCTGGCACGCTGCCTCTAATCTCACAGGGCCTTTTGCAGTGCCGCTAACTAAGACAGCCACTGCCAGAATCCCAACTATAGTGATTATCACCACTAACTCAATTAATGTAAAACCTTTCATAATATACCTAAACCTTACCCCATACCCCTTCGAAAGTCAACTTAACGATAATTATTGAAATTGCAAGTAATGTTATTACAGCACCTATCTTGAACGAGAATGGATCATATATAAATTCTATGGTGTGTCTGCATGGATCAATGTGAACAGCGCGCAGGATATAGTCTGCCCTATAAATCCTTGTCTCTTGCCCGTCAATATATGCCTTCCAGCCCGGATAATACGAGTCACTCAATACGAGAAACTGAGGACTGCCTACATTGGCTTCGATAATGACTTTGTCAGGAGAATATTCCAAGATGTCAACACGTTTGTATGATGTATGATGAGTAATGTGTAATGAAGGTTTGAAACCCTCCTCTAATATCACCTCGTTTGCTGGGTTAAAGTCCTTGCTCTTCATATACTCCAGAATCTCTTTCTCGTCCTTAATAACGATTGTTTTATCGACGAGAAACGCCCGCGGCAGCGCGTCCTTATTTTCGTAGATATTGGCCTTTACGCCTTTCTTAACGAGCTCGAACCCGTCCGCCTCAAACTCTTTTGGCGAGATTACATATTTTACATTCAAAAGGCTCAGCAGATTTGACTCGTCAGGCAGATCCTGCCTTGCTATTGCCACGATAACGTCCTCGTGCCGCTCGTTGTAAACCGAGCCATAGCCATACGCGTCATAGATCCCGAAACTCACACCCCTGTTCGAGACCATCCTCTCTTTAAGAGAATGCACACCCTCAAAATAATCCCTCTCAGGCACATACATGTTTCGCGATAATGTGGTCGGAGAATCAAATATCCTGAATAAATCCGTATCCTCTTTTAAAAACTCAACGGTCTTCCCTGGTTTGAGAAACTTATCAATGTCCATATTTAGATATAGGATCTTATTTGTCGTAAATACATCCAGGAATGACACGCAGAGTAAAATCGGAAGTATAAAATTTAATTTCATCCTGGTTCTTAAGGGTATAAACATAAACAATGCCAAAAGCATAAAGACGCCGATCGCCCTTTGCAGATTATACATGCCTACAAAAACCAGCTGCGCCAGCTCAGGCTTTTTATCCGCAAATCCGGGAAACACATCCAGTATCTTATTGTATAAAAGATTAAAAACCTCGCCAAAATTAAGATTTAATATTAAATACAAAAACGAACCCGCGCACGCGACAATCAGGAGCGCGCGCAGAAACCCTCTCATCTCCCGATAATGCTTTCTGTAATGATCCATGCCCATGCCTGCAAGGACTGCCAGCGAAAAGCTCACCATAAAAAAGAATTTTATGGGGTATCTCGAAAGCCCGAAGCCCGGTATTATTTTATATAGGATATAATAGACGGGCGTGTACCTGCCAAATGAAAGCACCAGGCCCAGCGCCATGATATAAAAAAATGACTTTCTTCTTTTTGTAGTGTCGAACTTTAAGGAAATAAACGCGCAGATGAGCGCAAATAACCCCATGTAGTAAACCAAAAGCCAGCTCTGGCGAGTCCAGTAGGTCTTGTACAGGTAATCGGATTCACTCAGGTATGGGATAAGTAAATCCAATAACGCATACGGCGGTAATGACCACATAGCTGCCTCGGTAAAACCCATGCTGGGCCTGGAGGACTGTCTTAAAAATTCTAAAAATGGCAGGGTCTGAAAACAGGTAAGGCCAAAGGCAACGAGTAAGGCAAGTGCCAGTGGTCCAATCACCTGGTCGAGGCGAAACCTCGACCAAATCAAGTTCATGGTCGAGGTTTCGCCTCGACCAGTTCCAAGCAAAGCCAAAATCAAAACCGTGCCGAAGAGTATCACTGGTTCGCCGCCGCCTAAAAGCATGAGCGCTAAAAACACACCTGTTAATATAGAATTTTTAACGCACTCCTCCTTTAATGCCCTTTCGTAAAATAAAATCACAAGCGGCAGCCACACCACTGAACCAAGCGATGCCAGGAGATTTATGACAGAGATGATATAACCGCTGAACATGAAGACCGTGGCTGAGAAAAACGCGGCGTATCTCGAGTACCTCCACTCCCGCATCAATAAATACGTAAAAAACCCGGCTAGAAATATGTGGAATATTATGAAATAATTGAAGGCTTTAGCAAAAGGAAAGAATAAATAGATTACGCTAAGAGGGTAAAATACAGAGGTCTGAAACTCTGCAAGATGCGGGCTGCCGCAATGGATATAGGGATTCCATAAAGGTATGCGGCCGGCCTGAAACTCGTTTACGCTGAATTCCCTCAGGGGATAAAAAAATCTTAAAAGGTCCCTGTGTATAAAGATCTTGCTCTCGAACAGGATCTCTGAAAAAAACAGGACCGAAACTACGGCTAAAATAAAAATGGGGACAGCGTCTTTCAACCATCCCCATTTATCCGTATTATGCTCTTTCAAATCCGTTTAATCCGCGTTTATATTACCAGCCTGACGTATCCACTGTGCCGTCAGAATACGCTCCTGCCCTGCCAGATGCTGATATATACCACCACCCGCTCGTAGATGTCGCTGCCCCGCCCGGCGCAGAACCTACAGCAGCCACGCCAGTAGCGTCATTGAGTTTATTCGTCGGTATCCTCTCGTCCGCAAATAAATCAGTGGTAATCGCGGACGGAAAAGACGCTGTTCCGGATGTAGCAGTCTTCGCATACTGAATAGCGATTACCGAGCGGATCGCGCCAAGGCCGCTCTTAGTAGCGCCCTGCTTTGCCTCTCCTGTAAGATCCACAAATTTGGGTATAGCTATCGCTGAGAGTATGCCAAGTATGACGATGACCATCACCAGTTCAATAAGCGTAAAACCTTTCCTATCCATCTGCCCCTCCTGTTCTTATCTTTCCTGTTATATTATCGTATATAAACTTGCGACCGTACGGGTCTACAGGATAACCTTCTTCATCCTGCCGCTCTCCCTCTAAATATTTCCTGCCGTATAAGCTATCCTCTCCAGGTCCTATATATTTCTTATTCAGCTCTTTCAAATCCTCCGGGTATCTATCCTCTAATATCCTATATAATTCTAATGAATATTTCAGATTAGTCAACTGGTTTTCCAGCGCAACTGACCTGGCCTCCCCCAGCGTTATGATCCACTGATTTGCAAATACGCCGTAAAGTATAAGTACGACCACTATGGTAAATATAATCTCAATCAAACCCCTGCCGCTATTATACATGTGCGTCGATCTTAGTGTCTGAACACTGATATTAAGCTCCACATCGGCAGGAATATTGCCAGCGCTAAAAACAGGACCATGATACCTATGATAAATATAAGGATCGGCTCTATAAGGACTGTCAGATTCTTGACAGTATAATTTACCTGGCTGTCGTAATAATCCGACACCTTCATGAGAAGCTCGTCTATCTTTCCTGTCTCCTCGCCTATCTTTACCATCTGGAGCACTATGCCCGGGAACAGGCCGCTCGCCTTCATGGATACTGCCATGCCCTCGCCCTCGCTGATGCCATTCATGATATTCTCGATGGAATTTGCAATGATCTTATTTCCAACAGCACCCTGCACGATTCCGAGCGTATTTATAATCGGTATGCCGCTCCCGGAAAGCACTGCGGTCATCCTGCAGAAACGCGACATCGCGATCTTTAAATTAAGAGACCCGAATATAGGCGCCTTTAATTTAACCATATCCCACATAGACCTTCCAAGAGTCGTATTGATAAAATACCTGAATGCCGTGATTAGGCCTGCTACTCCTATAATAACCACGGGCCAGTAATGGACCATGGTGTGATTCAAGCCAAGGAGCATCCTTGTAGGGAGTGGGAGCGTGGTGCCGAATCTTGCAAAAACCGAGCTGAATTTAGGTATGATAAACATGACCGCGAGAGGAAACGCAATAGCGATGCTTACCATGACCAATAATGGATAGCGCGTCGCCTGCTTGATCTTCATCCTCAGGTCCTGCTCGTGCTCGAGAAAGATCGCGAGTCTGTCCAGGACGCCTTCGAGAATACCGGCTGCCTCGCCGGAACGCATCATGCTTATATAAATCCCGGAAAATACATCGGGGAATTTTGAAATAGATTCTGAAAGGCTTTTCCCGGTTTCAACGTCGCGGGATATGTCATTGATGACTTTCTTAAAATAGGCGTTGGAGAGCTGCTCAGAAATAGATTCTAAGCTCACGAGTATTGGCACGCCAGCGCGCTGCAGCGTCATGAGCTGGCTCGTAAAAACAATCAGCTCTTCCAGATTTACCCGACGGAAAAACCTCTTAAACGGGTTGAATATTTTTAAGGAGGGTCCGGCCTTTTCTATAGAGGTGAGCGCGTAATCCATCTTCCTGAAGTGGCTGGCAACCGTCTCTTTAGACTCGCCTTCTATTGTACCAGTTGATGCGCGACCATGCTTGTCCCGTATCTTGTACCTGAAATTCGGCACTACTCCTCCTGTGTTGCCTTGATTACCTCATCGGCAGTCGTAATGCCTCTCACTGCCTTGTCCAATCCATCGTCCCGCAATGTATTCATGCCCGACTCAACGACCCTTTTCTTGATCTCATCGCTTGATGCCTTGCTGACAATTAATTTTTTGATTTCTTCATTGATCGTTAAAAGCTCAAATATACCTATCCTTCCTCTATACCCGGTATCCTTGCAGTGCTTACAGCCTTTGCCTTTAAATAATTGTTTAGTCTGCTCTGTTATTCCCAAACCCTTCAAGGTCTCTTCTGGCGGCTCATAAGGATGTTTGCATTTCTCGCAGATCACCCTCACCAGTCTCTGCGCTAGGATCCCAATAACAGAACTCGAGATGAGAAACGGCTCCACGCCCATGTCTACGAGTCGCGTCAACGCGCCTGAGGCGTCATTTGTATGGAGTGTAGAGAAGACCAGGTGCCCTGTCATTGCTGCCTGCACAGCGATCTCAGCTGTTTCCCTGTCGCGGATCTCGCCCACCATTATCACATCAGGATCCTGCCTTAAAATAGACCTCAATCCTGACGCGAACGTCAGTCCTGCCTTTGGATTTATCTGCGACTGCCGTATCCTTCCCAGATGATATTCAACAGGGTCCTCCACTGTAATAATATTTTTCTCTTCTGAATCAATTGTGGAAAGCGCTGAATAAAGCGTGGTGGTCTTGCCGCTGCCAGTCGGCCCTGTTACCAGTATTATTCCGTGCGGCCGCTTTATCAACACCTCAAACTGCTTCTTGGCGTCTTTGGAAAAACCCAGTTTATCAAGGTCCACCAGAACCGTGCCTTTATCCAGGATCCTTATTACGACATTCTCCCCGTATATAGTGGGAAAGGTGGAGACCCTGAGGTCCACATTCCTGTTCTCTACCTTTATATTGAATCGGCCGTCCTGGGGTTTTCTCTTTTCAGAAATATCAATATTGGAAAGTATCTTTATTCTCGAGATCAGGGCCGACTCCAGATGTTTTGGCGGTGAAAACATCTCGTGCAGCATGCCGTCCACCCTGAAACGCACCTTCAGCGCATTCTCTTCTGGTTCAATATGGATATCGCTCGCCCTGTCCTTGACCGCCTGCATTATTACAAGGTTCACCAGCTTTATTACAGGCGCCTCTTCTGCCATCTTGGCAAGCTTTGTCGAATCCGTCTCGATCTGCGGGCCTTTTTTCTTTGTCTCTTTATTTATATTCTTTATTACATCGTCAACCGAACCTGTCACCCCATAGTACTGATCTATGGAGGATAAAATGGCGCCGTGGCTGGCTAGCACAGACTCTATCTCGCATTTGGAGCGCCGCGCTAGATCGTCTATTGCCATGATGTCCTTTGGATCTGCCATTGCTACGGTAAGTGTGTTTCCTATTTTAAAGGTGGGAATCGCCTTGTGCTTGCGCGCTACGCTCTCCGGGATAAACTTCAGGATACTGGAGTCCACGAGATAATTGCTAAGGTCAATAAACGGCACGCCTAAAACCTCTGACATTGCCTGCGTGTAATCATCCTCGCTTATCACGTCCGAGCGCACCAGGAGCTTGCCCACAGAAATGCCTTTTTTCCTGGAATCTTCCCTGATTTTTTTTAGCTGCTCCTCAGTAACAAGCGACCGCTCCAGCAGAATCTCTTCAACCCTCTTTTCCGTCATCTCTCCCTCTTCCCCTTATTTGACAAATCCGACACGTTCATTTTGTAAACTTAAGCGCGTATGTCTTTTGGCAATGTAAACGAAAATCTTGAACCGCGGCCGAGCTGTGAGTCCACCCAGATCCTTCCTCTATGCAGTTCCACTATCTCTTTTGCAATGGGCAGGCCCAGGCCAGTGCCCTTTACCTTTGAGGACTTTACCCTGGTCACTGAATAAAATTTATCAAAGACCTTGTCCTTATCCTCTTCTGCTATACCCGCGCCATTATCAATCACTCTCACCTGCACGAACCCGCCAAGGTCTTCCAGCATTATACTGACTATACCGTTTTCTTCTGTGAATTTAATGGCGTTCGAGATAAGATTCACGAGCACCCTTGTTATCTGATCAGCGTCAAACCACATATTCACGTTCACATCAGGCATCTTCAGGTTAAGCTTTACGCCTTTTCTATCAGCATCTATCTTTAATGTCTCGTAGGTGTGCTTTGCAACAATACAGATGTCCTGAAAATTCCTTTTCATGTCCAGTTTTCCCGCCTCGAGTTTGGATATGTCCAGCAGTTCGTTTATAAGCCGCAGCGTCCTGTCCACATTATTCCTGGAGATCTCGAGAAACCTTTCCTGCTCAGCATTTATCTTCCCGGGTATTTTATCAAGAAGGAGGTTCATGGCCTCTTTTACAGACGCGAGCGGCGAGCGCAATTCATGCGATACAGTGGACACGAAATCCAGTTTTATCTGGCTCAACCTCCTGGCCTCTTCGTATTTCATCGCCCTGTCTATCGCGCTTGAGACATGAACCGCTACATCATTTAACGCGTCAAGATCCTTTTTCCCAAAAACACGCCTTGTAGTTTTATTATTGACATTGATAACGCCGAGAAGTTCATCCCCTGCCACTAAAGGCACACTTAAAAAAGAATTGTTATGATATCTTCCTTCCCTTTTCTCAAACCTCTTATCGTTTCGTATATCCTTTACAAGAAGCGGTTTTTTATTCTTCGCGACCCATCCAGATACGCCTTCGCCCACCCTGGTCTTTGTATTTTCAATGATATCCTCGGTCAGACCCCTGGCCACCTTGATGGAGAGTTCCTGGTTTTCCTTGTCCAAAAGCATCAAAGACGCCTTTTCAACGTCCAGTAGCTCCGCTATCCTTTGCACCGAGACCTGCAAACAGCCCTCGAGCTCAACATTCGAGTTTATATCCTTTATTATGTCATTCCAAACCTTAACATCCATGTCTTCCCTTGGTGTAGAATTTGATTTTATCGACGAGTTCTTCTATGTCGAACGGCTTTGCTATAAAATCTACGGCACCCGCGCCCTTTGCTTCTTTAGGGCAGGAATCCTTGCAAAGCCCGGCTGAAAATAATATTACAGGTATATTTTTTGTCTCAGGGTCTTTCTTTAATTGTCTGCATACTTCATAACCATGCATAACAGGCATAAATAAGTCCGAAAGCACTACATCGGGCTTGTCTTTCTTTGTCTTGCTGATCGCGTCCAGGCCATCATAAGCGCACAGGACCTTGAACCCTTTAGATTCCAGGTGTACCTTCGTGATCTCTGTTATATCCTTCTCGTCATCTACTAATAATACCTTGGTAGCCATAACGCCCTCCGTTTAAGTCCTGCGTTACGTTACGCGTAGATCCCTCGATTATATCTTCAATATCTCTTTTACCTTCATGACCAGGATATCCAGCTCGAACGGCTTTTCAACATAGCCTGAGATCTTCTGAAAAGCAAATAAGTCCCGCACCTTTTCCTCTTCCTTGCCGCTCAGTATTAAAATAGGGATATCCTTTGTCTTGGGAAGCTTTCGTATCTCTTTCAGGCACGTATAACCATCCATTTTTGGCATCATGATATCTAGTATTATAATATCAGGCGGTTCTGCCTCTGCCATCTTCACGCCAATGTCCCCGTCCCCGGCAGTCATGACCTTGAAGCCATCCTGCTCGAACCTCATCTTCAAAAGCTTTTGCATGTCTTCTTCGTCATCAATGACCAGAATCTTTTTCTGAAGATCCATAACCCCTCCCTATGTCAATAATTCCTTTATCTTCCCTATCAATACCTCTGGTTCAAACGGCTTTGTTATATACGCGTCAGCGCCCATTTCCTCGCCGATCTGCTTATCCTTTTCTGTAACGCGCGCCGTGAACATGATGATAGGTATATGTTTATGCTTTTCATCAAACTTGAGCATCCTGCAGACCTTAAACCCATCGATCTTAGGAAGCATCAGATCCAGGATTATGAGATCCGGATTTTCAGACCTGGATTTATCCAGCCCTTCCTGTCCGTCAACTGCCTCTGAGACATCATAGTCCATTGCCTCCAGCCGAAACTTCAGCATGCTCCTTAAATCATCCTCATCATCGACTATTAAGATCCTCTTTTTGTCGCTCATAATAGACTCCTTATTTTTTGCACTAAATCTCCTGCGTCAAATGGTTTCTCCACGAAAAACGCTATATTCTCAAGCGCGAAAAGGTCCCCGACCTTTTTCTTTTCTTTTGCGCTCAATATGATCACAGGTATATCCTTGAACTCCTCCTTTGCCCTCATCTCCCTCAGGGCAGTATACCCATCGACCTTGGGGAGTATGATATCCAGGAGTACCACATCCGGCCTTTTCATCTTTAAAAGATCAAGCATCTCCTGACCATCTTTCGCAGCCATAAACTCAAACCCTTCCACTTCTATCCTCAGCTTCAACATCTTTAATAAATCCAGGTCATCATCCACGACTAATACTTTTTTCTTCTCCATCATCCACCTCCATAGCGCCTTATTTGACAAATCGTGCGTGTCAAGTTTGTCAGATTAGAGGGAGTGCTTTTTGGTTTCTAGGTCCTGTTTTGCGTTTTCAACTAATTCTTCCTTGGCACGCGCCCTGTCAGGGTAGATGCCTATCCCGAAATTCACAGGGACATTGAGTTTTTTCTTCAGCCTCTTTAATATCTTGTCCGCGCCTTCCTTATCCGTTCCTGCCAAAACAGCTATCAGGTCTCCTCCACTAAACCTCACGACCTTGTCCTCCGGACCTCTTACTGAAGACTGGATCGCCTTTTCCAAATCTGCCAGCCTATTCTCTGTATCGCCCTTGGAATTCTTAAGTTCGAATACGATCAGGGAAAGCTTCAGGTCATTATCCCTTGCCCTTTCTATTGCCCAATCCAGTAAAAAGTTAAACTCGTCATCTTTATTATAGATAGGCAGGGCAAATATAAACCTGCTGCCAGCGCCCTTTTCAGATTCCACCCAGATATCTCCGCCATGCAGGCGTATTATATTCTTGCACATGGCTAGTCCCAGGCCCACGCCGCCATAAGAACGCGTCATGCTGGCATCAAGTGGATTAAACTCTTTGAATAACTTCGGCAGTTCTTCTTTTGATATGCCGGCGCCTGTATCCTCTACAGTGACCTTTACAAAATCCCTGCCATCCATCCTCTCTTTACTTGAGTATATTATTATCCTGCCTTTTTTCTTGTTGAATTTTACTGCATTGGATATGAGGTTCTTTAATGCCTGGTTTATCCTGTCAGGATCCAGCCATGTGGGCTCTAATTCATCCGAGACCTTCATGTCAAACCCGAGCTCTTTTTTCTCCACATCCTTTTTGACCTGCTCATAGACAGCTCTTATAATATCATTTATATTCAGTTTTCTCCTGTGCATGGTGATCCTGCCGGATTCCAGCTTTGAGAAATCAAGGATGCTGACTATGATATTGACCAGTCTATCTATATTGTTCTTTGTTATGCTAAGGAATTTTTTCTGCTCTTCATTGAGAGGTCCGGTAACACCCTCCAGGACTAAAGATACACTTTCCTTAATAGAGGTAAGCGGGGTGCGCAGCTCGTGCGATATTATTGACACAAAATCCGACTTTACCTTTGAGAGCTTTTCAATATCCTGATGGGCCCTTAAAAGTGCCTGTTTTAGTTCTGTAATCTCTTTTTGCCGGCTATCCATCCTTTGTCCTCCCTAACTCAATATGCTATATAGACACTATTATATATGAAAAAATAGAGTAGTCAAATTTTATTCGGGAAAGTTAGAAGGTTATGTTGTTTTGTGTATCT
>CAZBAQ010000016.1:0-10586 GCA_964489855.1 uncultured Planctomycetia bacterium
TCTTTCAGTCGCGCATACGATAATTAAAAAAATCAAGTTATGAAAAAAAAGCGGATCATGATCATTGCAGGCGAGACATCAGGTGACCTGCATGCAGCCCATCTTGTAAAATCCCTAAGATCTTTAAATCCCCGCATAGAAATATTCGGCATCGGCGGGAAATGCATGAAAGACGCTGGCGTAGAGATCATCTATGACATCGTCGAGCTGGCTGTCATAGGCTTTGTAGAAGTCTTAAAGCACCTTTCTATATTCAAAAAGATATTCGATAAACTTGTCGGGCTACTTGATACCAGAAGACCTGACATCGTCATCCTCGTGGATTATCCCGGATTTAACCTGCGCTTCGCAAAAAAGGTAAAAGAAAAAAATATACCTGTTATTTACTATATCAGCCCGCAGATATGGGCATGGGGAAAAGAAAGGATCAGGGAGATAAAAAAATGTGTTGATAAAATGATCGTGATCTTCGGGTTTGAGGAAGAGCTATACAAAGAGGCTGGGGTAAAGGTCAGTTTTGTAGGCCACCCGTTTCTGGATTCAGTAAGGCCTTTATGGAAAAAAGAAGAAACCATAAGACATATGCACCTGAACCATAATTCTATAAAGATAGCGCTTTTACCCGGCTCTCGCGCCATTGAAATCGAGCGCCATCTCCCTCATATGTTAAAGGCGTGCGAAAAAATCAAAGAGAAGCTACCCGATGCTGAATTCATGCTTTCGCGCCGACAGGAACTCGATAAATCAATTTACAATAAAATCATCTTTTCCTCGACGATAAAACCGCATTCCCTTGAAAACAGGCCATATGAGATAATGGATGTGGCGAGTCTTGTAATAGTCTCGTCTGGCAGCGCCACGCTCGAGACAGCCATCATGCAAAGACCCATGGTCGTTATCTACAAGACCTCTTTTATAACGTGGCTCTTTGCCAAAAACCTGATAAAGATCCCTGATATAGGACTTGTAAATGTCGTGGCAGGAAAAAGAATCGTCCCAGAATTGGTACAGTTTCAGGTAAATGCGGAAAACATTGCAAAAGAAGCGCTCGAAATCCTAAAAGACAGGCACAAACAGGAAGAAATAAAAGAGGAACTACGACAGGTCAAACAAAAACTCGGCTCTTCAGGCGCCATATCCCGCGCCTCCCACCTGATCCACAAATTCCTTGAACTTTAGAGACGGTTTCGCAGCCAATCGGGAAAATGTCCTGCGAGGGGACACTTTCCCGATTGGCTGCGAAACCGTCTCTATTTACTATTCCCACTCGATCGTGGATGGGGGTTTGGAGCTGATGTCGTAGACTACGCGGTTTACACCTCTTACTTCATTTATAATGCGGTTGGAGATACGACCTAATGTATCGTAGGGAATTTTAGCCCAGTCTGCTGTCATCGCGTCAAGGCTTGTCACAGCCCTTAAAGCGATCGTATTTTCATAAGTCCTCTCGTCACCCATCACACCAACACTTTTAACAGGTAATAACACTGCGAAAGACTGCCAGATGCCGCAATAGCCTTTGTATTTTCTCATCTCCTCCTGTACAATCGCGTCTGCCTCCCGTAAAATATCCAATCGTTTTTTTGTCACATCGCCTATGATCCTCACAGCAAGGCCAGGCCCTGGAAAAGGCTGCCTGTAAACTAATTTATCGTCGAGGCCGAGCTCCTTTCCGAGCCTCCTGACTTCGTCTTTAAATAAATCCTTTAATGGCTCTATTAGCTTAAAGCGCATTTTTTTCGGCAATGCGCCTACATTATGATGCGTCTTGATAGTAGCTGAGGATCCGCCTTTTGCAGACACGCTCTCGATCACGTCCGGGTATAGCGTACCCTGACCCAGGAAATTTACCGTGCCAAGTTTCTTTGCCTCTTTTTCAAAAACCCTGATAAACTTTCTTCCGATGATCTTACGTTTTTTCTCCGGGTCTACCACGCCTTTTAATTCCCTAAGAAACTCCTCCTCAGCGTCTGCAACGTGAAGGTTTACATGAAGATACCTTTTAAATCTATCAACGACCTGTTTCTTTTCGTCCTTCCTCAGCAAGCCATTATCTACGAAGATGCAATGCAGTTTCCTGCCAATGGCCCTGTGCAGTAAAACAGCAGCGACGGAAGAATCAACTCCACCGCTCAGACCCAGCACCACCTTTTCTTTCCCGACCTGGCGCCGTATATCCCTTATTGACTCCTTGATAAAAGATCTCATTGTCCACATCGGCTTAAGCCCGACGACCTTGTAGAGAAAATTCCTGAATATCTTCATGCCTTTTGGCGTGTGCGCTACCTCTGGATGAAACTGCACGCCGTAAAACCTTTTCTCAAAATCACACATACTGGCGATATTTGAATTTTTAGTGTGAGCGAACCGCGCAAAACCTTTCGGTAATTTAAGAACCTGGTCGCCATGGCTCATCCACACCTTTTCTTTTCTTTTTAATCCCGAGAAAAATTTTTCCTTCCTGTCTATTATCAAGTCAGCGTGGCCGTATTCGCGTCTTTTTGTCTGTCCGACTTTGCCTCCCAGCATATATCCCATCAACTGCATGCCGTAGCATATGCCTAAAACGGGAACGCCCAGGTCAAATATCCTGGGATCGCATTTTGGAGAGCCTTTTCTGGAAACACTGGACGGCCCGCCTGTCATTATAATAGCTCGGGGCCTCAGCGCCTTGATTCTGGATATCGGCGTATTATACGGCAAAAGCGCGCAGTAGACATTGCACTCCCTTACGCGCCTTGCAATAAGCTGGTTATACTGCGCCCCAAAATCTAAAACTATAACTGTGTCTTCTTGCATGAAGCTATTCCTTTCCTGCGCTTCTCTTTTATCTTCTTAAGATACACCATAAGGATTGAAATTGCAACGGGAGTTATTCCTGATATCCTGGACGCCTGGCCCAGGTTTACTGGCCTGACAAAAGAAAGCTTCTCAATGATCTCTTTAGAAAGACTCGGCACTTTGGAAAAATCAAAACCATCGGGTATCCTTATATTCTCTATCCTCTTAAAATTTCCGATCTCCCTTGTCTGCCTCTCTATAAACCCTTTGTATTTTACCTCTATCTCGACCTGTTTTATCTCGTCTTCGCGAAGCCTCTTTTTGCAGCCATTCAGGTCTTTCAAGATCCCAAAGTCCACCTGGGGTCTTTTTAATAGATCGAATAGCGTCGTTACATTGCTTATAAGCGGCACATCAAGTTTCTTAAGTCTTGCGTTGGTCTTTTTATCAGGATAGATCTTTATTTCCTGCAATCTTTCAAGCTCTCTTTTTATTGTTTTCCTTTTTGAAACAATTTTTTGAAAATCCCTTTTCTTCACAAGGCCTAATCTATACCCCATCTCACTGAGCCTTAGATCCGCATTGTCCTCCCGCAGGACAAGCCTGTATTCTACGCGTGAGGTAAACATCCTGTACGGCTCGTTAGTGCCTTTTGTTACAAGGTCGTCTATTAAAACGCCGATGTAGGCATGGGAGCGGTCCAGTATAAACGCTTCCTCCTTCTTTGCCTTAAGACCTGCGTTTATCCCTGCCATAAGCCCTTGCGCCGCAGCCTCTTCATAACCGGTCGTGCCATTTACCTGGCCTGCGAAGAAAAGTCCTTTGACTTTTTTTGACTCCAGGCTCGGCAATAACTCCCTGGAATCGATTACATCATATTCTATTGCATAGCCAGGCTTTGTAATCCTGACCTTTTCCATGCCTGGTATGGCCTTAAGCATCTTGTACTGGATATCAAGAGAAAAACTCGTGAATAAGCCGTTACAGTATTTCTCGTCGGTATCCAGGCCTTCCGGCTCAATAAAGATCTGATGCCTGTCCCTGTCCGGGAAACGCGCTATCTTTGCCTCTATTGATGGGCAATATCTGACATCCACGCCATCCATATCGCCTGTCATGATCGGGGCATTGGGGAGATTTCTTTTTATAACGTTATGTGTTTTTTTATTTGTATATACGAGATGGCACGGCAGCTGTTTTAATTTTAGCCCTCTGGTGGAAAAAGAAAATGGCTGCGGAGATCTATCGCCGGGCTGCAGTTTCATTTTTGAATAGTTAATGCTCTTTCCGTCGACACGGGGCGGGGTGCAAGTCTTAAAACGCATTATTGTAATCCCAAGATCCTTTAAAGAAGAGGAGAGTTTTTTAGCGGACTCCTCATTGATCCTTCCGCCGATGGCCTTCTCTTTCCCTATATGAATAAGGCCTTTTAAAAAAGTGCCGCCTGAAATAATAATAGCTCTGGTTTTGATCTTTTTGCCGGATCTTGTAATCAGGGCGCTTATTTTATCTCCTTTGACCTCTAAGACTTCGGCAATATCCTCTAACAAGTCCAGGTTTTTTCCCTGTTTAACTGTCCTGACCATATATTCATTGTATAATCTCCTGTCCACCTGCGCCCTGGAAGACCATACCGCAGGGCCTTTGCTACGATTGAGTATGCGAAACTGTATGCCAGCTGCATCCGTGGCCTTTGCCATTTCACCGCCAAGCGCGTCTATTTCCTTAACAAGCTGACCCTTGCCGATGCCGCCTATTGCGGGATTGCACGACATATATCCTATCTTGTTTATATCCATGGTAACGAGCAGGGCCCTAGCTCTCATCCTGCTGGATGCAAGAGAAGCCTCTATGCCGGCATGGCCAGCGCCAATAATTATAACGTCATACTCTTTTTTCATAGGGATAATATATTTCTCTAATCTGACAAACTTGATACGCACGTTTTGTCAGATTAGGGGAGGAGGTTACCTTTGGCAAGGCATTCGCCGTTCCAGCAATAGGTACAGAGTTTTTCGCGCGGCAGGCCTATTGCCTTTATCATATCTTCGAGAGTCTGGTAGCGAAGAGTGGTCACCTCTATGTCTTTTTCAATCCATTTGACCATTTTTTTGTACTTTTCCGTAGTGTGATCTACATATTCGGAAACATCTTCTATGTCCTTACCTTCTATGTCTTTAATCGCCTTGCGCGCAGCGAGCTCATTGATGGACCTCGTCGACAAACAGAACTTGCACGGAAACATAAGCGGCGGACACGCAGGCCTTGCATGGATCTCTTTTGCGCCATTTTCCCAGAGTTTCTGGACTGTGAAATTTTTGAGCTGCGTGCCTCGGACAATAGAATCCTCGCATATGACGATTCTATTTCCGTCTATAATATCTTTGATGGGTATAAGTTTCATCCTGGCAACGCGGTCTCTTATCTCCTGGACAGGCGGTGTGTAGCTCCTGCCATATCCCGGTGTATATTTAACAAGCGGCCTCCTGTATGGCTTCTTGGATTCTTTGGCATAACCTATTGCATGCGCAGTGCCTGAATCCGGCACCCCGGACACGACATCTACCTGTATGTCTTTATCGCGTTTGGCTAAAGCTGCGCCGCATCTTTCCCGGACCCCCTCGACATTTATGCCTTCATAACTCGACGCTGGAAAACCCGTATATATCCACAAAAACGAACAGATCTGCTGCGTGTCTCCGTTTCCTTTTACCTGCCTGATCCCGTTTTCATTCATAAGCACTATTTCCCCTGGCAAAAGGAATTTTTCAATCTTAAATCCTGTATTTGGAAAAGAGCATGTCTCGGAACAAACAGCATAATCCTTGCCCCTTTTCCCTATAGCGAGCGATGTGTAGCCAAATCTATCCCTTGCAGCATAGATGCCGTCTTTGGTCAGCAAGAGCACGCTGGCGGAACCGATTATCTTACTGAACATATGCTCTATGCCTGATACAAAATCATCTCCCTCGCTTATGAGCTTTGCCACGACCTCGACGGAATTCGCAGAGCCGTCTTCAGTCTCGCCGAATGAATGACCTCTCTTATGGAGTTCCCCGATAAGCCCTCTTGTATTCTCGATAAGTCCGGACATGCAAATCGCGAATGAGCCGAATTTCGTATTGAGAAACATCGGCTGCGCGTCAGAATCGCTTATAACCCCGATGCCGTATTTTCCTTCAAATTTTTTATAGTCTTCGTAGAATTTGGATTTGAACTGGCTTTGCGATATATCATGGATCTGGCGATATATCCTTTTGTCAGTCATAACAGCGATGCCGCCGTACTCTGTGCCGAGATGCGTCTGGTAATCAGTGCCATATAATAAATCAAGAGTACAATTTTTTTGGGATACTGCTCCGAAAATGCCGCTCATTTAAACCCCCTTAATAATGAAAAAACAGACTTGACGATGGTATTGCGTCTGTTGTGAAATTTATACCCAGCCTTCGTAACCCGGCCTCATCGCCAGGCGTAGGCAAGTGCGTGCTATGAAGTTCGCATCCGCTCAATTCTTTGAGCATTGACAGCGCCTTTTTTGCGCTCTTATCATTATGCGCGCTCATAGATAGCGCTACCAGTATCTCATCCAATGTCAAACTCTCTGAAGTCATGCTTAATATATGCTTTCTCAGATTGGACAGATCCTTCATTACCTCTGGTTTAAGAATATACACATCGTCTTTTATACCGCCGAGATGTTTTATCGCGTTTATAATGGCGGCTGATGCCGCGTGCATCAAAGGAGAATTTTTGCCTGTTATGATCTCGCCTCCAGCCAGTTCTATGGCAGCGCCGCAGTAATAACCCTTATTCCCCTTGCTTTTCTTCTCGCAGTCCTCTGCTGCCTTTCTCGCAGGAAGGACCACCTTTCTATTTTCTATCTCTACGCCGGCCTTATCCATAATAGAAGTCGCCCTGTCCAGCTCCTCTTTTGTGCCTGAGCCTGTTGCAAACTCCAGGTTATGGCGGAAATATCTTCTAACGATCTCTTCCTTGGCGGCCTCGCGGGTGCCTTTGTCGTCTATAATGCCAAAACCGGCCCTATTTACGCCCATATCGGTCGGGGAATTATAATAACTGTCGGCTGAATCAGTGATCCTGTGTATGATCTTCCTTAAGATCGGGAATGCATCGACGTCACGATTATAATTAACCGTATTCTTTCTGTATTTTTCCAGATGGAAGGGGTCTATCAGATTGAAATCAGCCAGATCAACTGTGGCTGCCTCATATGCGATATTTACAGGATGGTTTAGAGGCAGGTTCCATATCGGAAAGGTCTCAAACTTCGCGTATCCTGAATTTACGCCCTTTATGTGATCGTGATAAAACTGGGAAAGGCACGTGGCAAGTTTTCCGCTTCCGGGACCAGGCGCTGTGACTACTACCAGCGGCTTTTTGGTCTCGATATACTCGTTCTTCCCATAGCCGTTAGGGCTGACTATCTTTTCAACATCATGCGGATAGCCTTCTATTGTCAGATGCTTGTAGACCTTTAAGCCCAATCTCTCCAGGCGCCTTTTAAATTTTACCGCAGATGGTTCATTGTTAAATCTCGTTAAAACCACTGACGTTACATCAAGGTTCCATGCCTTTAAATCATCTATGAGCTTAAGGGTAGCCAGATCATAGGTTATGCCATAATCGCCTCTGACCCTTCCCTGCTCGATATCCTTGGCATATACGCTTACCACTATCTCAGCGTGCTTCTTTAGCTTTTCAAGAAGACGCATCTTGACGTTCGGGTCATATCCCGGCAAGACCCTTGCTGCATGATAGTCAAAGCATATCTTGCCGCCAAATTCGAGATAGAGTTTATTGTCGAACTGCTTTACCCTGTCAAGGATCTCCTTGGTCTGTTCTCGAAGGTATTTCTCGTTGTCAAAACTTATTTTTTTAGTAACGACTCTTTTAAACATAACAAACATCCTATCCTAATCTGGCGAATCGTGCGTGTCAAGTTTGTCAGATTAGGTGATTTCGCTGTGGTATGCCTGGAGCGATTTCACGTCGCCCTTGTTTTCAAGATACGATTTTATGCCGTTTGCTACTGCGACTGCTGCTGCTGGCGTAGTGATATAAGGGATCTTGTATTTTATGGCGTTCTTTCTTATATACGAGTCATCATACGCCGCGGTCTTTCCTGCAGGTGTGTTTATTATCAATTTTATCTCTTTATTGTTGATGGCGTCAATGATATTCGGCCTTCCCTCGTGTGTCTTTTTAATAAGCTCTGATGCGACACCGTGCTTATCAAGGAATTTCTTCGTGCCTTCTGTAGTCACGATTTTAAAACCTAGCTCTTTTAAATTTTTTGCTGCCTTTGCAATGTTTTTCTTTTTATCTTTATCAGCAACTGTCACTAAAACTGTTCCTTCTGTGGGAAGTCTAAGCCCTGCTGCCTCCTGCGCCTTGAAATACGCTAGCCCAGCTGAATCAGCCAGACCCATTACTTCACCGGTAGAGCGCATCTCAGGACCAAGAACCGGATCTACCTCCTGAAACATGTAAAACGGGAACACTGCTTCTTTCACGCCATAGTGCTTGTATTTTTTTGGCTTCAGGTTCATGTCCTTTAATTTCTTTCCCAGCATAAGCTCTGTTGCAATCCTTGCCATTGAAAGACCAGCCACCTTTGATACTATCGGAACCGTCCTTGACGCCCTTGGGTTTGCCTCCAGGACATATACCTTATCATCCGCGATCGCGTACTGTACATTCATAAGACCGCAGACCTTTAATTTCTGCGCGATCTTTTTCGTGTATTCAGATACGGTATCTATATGTTTTTTAGGTATTGTCTTTGGAGGTATCACGCATGCCGAGTCGCCAGAATGTATGCCCGCTTCTTCTATATGCTCCATTATCGACGGGATATATACGTCCTCGCCGTCAGAAACAGCGTCTGCCTCCAGTTCTACGGCATCTTCTAAAAATTTATCAATAAGGATAGGTCTGTCAGGAGATACATCAACTGCTGCCTTTACATAATCCTTAAGCATGTCCTCGTCATAGACGATCTCCATCCCCCTTCCGCCCAAAACATACGAAGGCCTCACTATAAGAGGATAGCCGATCTTTTCAGCGATCTTTAGCGCCTGCTCAAGCGTACTCGCCATGCCGCTATCCGGCTGCGGGATGTCGAGTTTTTTCATTACCTTGGCAAACCTCTCTCTGTCTTCGGCAAGGTCTATACTATCAACAGAAGTCCCGAGTATCTTCACACCTGAGTCCTCAAGCTCCTTTGCTATATTTAAAGGTGTCTGACCACCAAACTGTACGATAACGCCTTCGGGCTTTTCTTTATTGTAAATACTCAGGACGTCTTCAACCGTCAGAGGCTCAAAATAAAGCTTGTTTGACGTATCATAATCCGTTGACACTGTCTCAGGATTGCAATTAACCATTATGCTCTCATAATCTAAGTCTCTTAACGCGAACGCGGCATGGCAGCAGCAATAATCAAACTCTATCCCCTGTCCTATCCTGTTCGGCCCGCCGCCAAGTATCATGATTTTTTTATTAGGTGACACTGGGACCTTATCCTTTGCCCTGTAGGTAGAATAATAATAAGCTGCATTCTCTGCGCCGCTCACTGGCACTGCATCCCATGCCTCAGCCTTCCCCAGATTAAGACGTCTTTCTCTTATTTCCTTTTCTTTAGCCCCTAAAAGCTGGCTCAGATACTTATCTGAAAACCCGTCTTCTTTTGCTTTTATCAGCATATCGTCAGGCAATTTCTTACCTTTATATTTAAGGATCTCTTCTTCGGTCTCCACGAGCTCCTTCATCTGGGTTATAAAATACCTGTGGATGTGCGTCTTTTCATACATCTCGTCGATATCCATGCCTTTTCTTAACGCCTCGTACATAATAAACTGGCGCTCTGAAGTAGGATAGGCAAGGAGTTTTCTTAATTCATCAAGGGGCAGTTCATTGAAATTCTTGGCAAAGCCAAGACCGTATCTATTTCTCTCAAGGCTCCTTATGGCCTTTTGAAACGCCTCTTTATAGGTCTTTCCGATACTCATTACCTCACCCACTGCCCTCATCTGAGTGCCGAGCTGATCCTTTATGCCCCTGAACTTCTCAAATGCCCAGCGTGAAAATTTTATAACCACATAATCTCCTGATGGAGTATATTTATCAAGCGTGCCATCCCTCCAATAAGGTATATCCCTTAAAAGATCCCCTCCTGCAAGCATGGATGATACAAGCGCTATTGGAAAACCTGTTGCCTTGCTTGCCAATGCAGACGAACGGGATGTCCTTGGATTGATTTCAATAACGACCACTCTATTATCTTCAGGATTTCTCGCAAACTGTATGTTTGTGCCGCCAATAACCTCGATTACATCAACTATTTTATAGGAATAATCCTGGAGTTTCTCCTGCATCTCTTTCTCTACTGTGAGCATGGGAGCTGCGCAAAACGAATCTCCTGTATGGACGCCCATTGGGTCAATATTTTCTATAAAACAGACTGTGATCTTATTTGACTCCCTGTCTCTTACGACCTCGAGTTCCAGTTCTTCCCAGCCCAGCACGCTCTCTTCTACAAGGATCTGGCCAATAAGACTTACTGATATGCCTCTTGCGGCTATAGTTTCAAGCTCCTCGTCATTAAATACTGCTCCGCCGCCTGTTCCGCCCATTGTATACGCAGGCCTTATAATTACAGGGTAGCCCAGCTCATGCGCGATTTTTTTGGCCTCATCCACAGAATACGCGAGTTCACTCTTTGGCATAGGTATACTGAGTTTATTCATCGTGTTTTTAAAAGCCAGCCTATCTTCGCCCCT
>CAZBAQ010000017.1:0-6654 GCA_964489855.1 uncultured Planctomycetia bacterium
ATAGAATCGTGCATACTTTTCGGCAGACTGTCCATTTCCTTTAACACGCCGTCCACCCTGTAGCGAACCCTGATCGAATCTTCCATCGGTTCTATAAGTATGTCGCTCGAGTGCGCCTTTACGCCGTTTTCCAAAATCGTGTTTGTCAATTTCACCACAGGCGCTTCTTCGACGAGTTTAAAAAGCCTTTCGGAGTCAACCTCCTGCTCGGCCTCGCCTCCCTTTATAATCTCGAGCGAGACTGACTCCATGTCCTTCATCAATTCCTCGATCGCCTCGTGCATGTGCTCGCCGTAGTAATGGTCTATCACGTCCTGCACTTCTTTTGCCGACGCGATTATCGTGCCCACGTCAAATCCTGTGAGCGAGCGGATATCGTCGATCGCGAATACATTCAGCGGGTCTGCTGTCGCCACCGTGAGGATGTTGCCTACCTTTGAAACAGGCACGATCTGATATTTTTTTGCAAAATTGCGCGGTATGAGTCTCAGGATCTCGGGATCGATTTTAAAGCGGGAGAGCGCTATTGGCGGGATACCCAGCCCCTGGCTCAGCGCAGCCATCAGGTCCTTCTCGTCTGCGAACCCAAGGTCGACCAGAACGTCCTTCAGCGAACCGCCCTTTTCCTTCTGCACCTTCAGCGCCTTCTTGAGCTGCGCTTCAGTCAGGATCTTATTCTTTATTAAAATTTCCGTCAACCGCTCTTTGAGTGAATACATATTTATTTGTAATATTTTTCTATCGCGTTTTTGATATCCGTGGCCGTACTTACAAAGATCTGAACGCACAGACCTGACACCAGTTCAATATCCTCTATCGCGAGATTGTTCAAAGGATTAGACATCGCAATGGTAAGGTTAGAGCCGATCTTGTCAATCGGGATAAGACAAAACTGCGTCGCCACATTTTTAGGCACGATCTTAACGACCTCGGAATCTATCTCGTAGTTTTCCAGCGGTAGATATGGAAAACCGTATTGCGCTGTCAGCGCCTGCGCAATCGTCTCTTCAGTCGCATACCCGAGACCGACAAGCACCTGGCCAATAAGCCCTCCCTTTGCCTTCTGCGTCTCCAGCGCGTGCTCCAGCTGCTTCTTGGTGATAACGCTTCTCTCTATAAGAAGCTCGCCTAATTGTTTCTTGATCATTCTCTTCGCCATTATTTACCTTTGAACATCCTCTCCAGATCCTGCAGTTCAGTGGTCCTTGACAACGCGTCCTCTTTTGAAATGTCGCCGCTGGCAACCAATGCAAACAATGCCTGGTTCATGGTCTGCATGCCTTCTTTCTGAGATGTCTGCATGCTCGAAAAAACCTGGTGCACTTTTGACTCGCGTATCTGGCTCCTTATCGCGTGATTCGCTGTCAAGACCTCGACTGCCAGCACCCTGCCGTCACCAGAAGTCCTCGGTATAAGCTGCTGCGACAAAACCCCCAGCAGCACAAACGAAAGCTGTGCCCTGACCTGCGGCTGCTGCCTGGCGGGAAAAACATCAATAATGCGGTTTATCGTCTGCACGCTGTCTGACGTGTGCAGCGTCGCAAAAACCAGATGCCCTGTCTCCGCTATCACGAGCGCTGACTCCACTGTCTCCAGATCCCGCATCTCGCCTATCAAAATCACATCCGGGTCTTCCCGTAAAACATGCTTGAGCGCTTTTGGAAACGAAAGCGTATCACTCCCGACCTCGCGCTGGTCTGTTATCGCCTTTTTATTCGTATGCACATATTCCACCGGATCCTCTATTGTTACAATATGGCAGTCATTTCTCTCATTGATCCAATCCACCATCGATGCCAGCGTCGTGGATTTACCGCTGCCTGTCGCGCCGGTAACCAGCACGAGACCTTTGGTCTTTTTGCAAAATCCCTCGACTACTTTTACTGGCAGGCCGCATTCCTGGAAACTTTTTGTCTTAAAAGGCAATGCCCTGATCGCGGCGCCCACGTATCCCCTTTGCCAGAACACGTTGACCCTGAACCTGCCCATGTCCTCTCTGGTAAACGCAAGATCCAATTCTCTTTCTCTTTCAAAACGCGCCTTCTGCTCATTGGTGAGAATCGAATAAACCAGATCCTTTGCCGCGTTTTCACTCAACACATCCTTACCAAGTGTCAAAAGTCTTTCATGCACCCTGATGTGCGGCACTGACCCAACGCCTATATGCAGATCCGACGCCTCCTTCTGCACCATCTCTTTTAACAATCGATTCAGATCCAAAGCCATCTGGGGTACCCCTTTCTTAGTAAGGCGAAACCTCGACCATGCATGGTCGAGATTTCGCCTTAGACTGCCACGCGGTTTTTGCCGAGCGACTTCGCATTCTTAACCAGCCTCTCCGCCTTTTCCATCAGTTCTTCTGCTGTCGAACCGTCTATCGGATTTTCGCTCACGCCAATACTTACCGTGACCTTTTCCGGAGATTTCAAAATCTTTGCCGCGCCCGCTTCCACCTTTAACCGCAGCTCCTCTGCAATGCTGGCCACCTGCTTCTTGTTTCTCTCAACAAGAATTATGCCGAACGAATCTATCGCCATCCTACCGACCCTGTCCACCTCTGTCACGCCACCTTTAAGTATCTCGGCCATCGCCTTTAAAAGCATCTCTGCTTTTCTTTCTCCAAATCTCTCATGAAAATCCTTGAAGCCGTCTATGTCCACCAAAAGATACCCGCACGGCCGCTGATACAGACATGCCCTTTTTATTTCCTCGTCAAGCCGACCGCGCATAAAACTCTCGTTGTAGAGTCCTGTCAATTCATCCTTGACAGCCAATTCTTTGGCCTTTTTTATCAACAGATCATTTTCAACCGCTATCGTAGCCTGTTTCACAAAGACCTTTAAAAGCTCTTTCTCGTCATCATTAAACACGTAATCATCTTTCTTGTTGCCGATCGCGAGCAGGCCATACTGCTTTTTAGAAACGATTATTGGGACCATCGCGATATTTTTTAAATCAAATTTTTCAAGGATCCTGACTGGTACCTCCGGCTTAGACCCTGAATCCTTGTCAATCACAATACTGCGCGACGGCATATCGCTCTTTTTTATCTTCAACCCCTGCGCCCTGGATTCGTCAACATTGCAGCTCGACACCGCCTGAAAATCTCCTGAGGCCTCATCAGCCAGCATCACAAAAGAAACAGCGCCGTCTTCCAGGTCAGATAATTTTCCCGCTATAAAATCCAGCACTGTCTGGAGGTCTGCCGACGAGGATATAAGGTTCCCTATCTGCAAAAGTCCTGAAAGCGCGAGCACCTTTTTGTTTATTTCAATATTGATAAGCTTTGTCTTTTCACCATACGTCTTTAGTTCCTCTATATTCTCCCTTATCTTCTGCGTCATGGCGTTTAAGGACATGGAAAGATCGCCTATCTCGTCCTTGCGCTCCACCTCGATCACCCTCTCAACGTCACCGCCGGCTATGTCCCTTGCGTCGCCCGCTATCCTTATAACGGGATCGATCATCTCCTTGGTGATATAAAACCCCAGGATTGAAATAATAATAGATATGAACAATATTAGGCTTATATTGCCCAATGATAAACCAAGAAACATATTTATATTCGGAAATATATAGCTCGTGACAAGCCAGACGCATACCAAAAGCGGGATAAGCGACATCAGGGCAAAGGCGATCATGGTTTTGTACCTTAATCCTTTTGGAACCAGCGACATCTTTTTTAAAAAACTTATCATATTAGCCTCCATTGTTAACGCCCGAGATTTTGCATCAGACGCTAACAGTATACATTACGATTCCCCCAACTTCAAGCTCGCGCCCCCACTAAGGCGACTCACTGGATAAAACCCCAGGACAATGCGTCTTCTTCGCACTTTTTATTCAGATAACCCTCTGGGTCAATACCGCATTCCTGAAAAGAGCTCTCCCAGATATTATAATCAAAAAAATCAGTCCATGCCTGGAGCCTCGCGCCTTTTTGCCATGCCTTTTTTATGACTGCTCCGATCTTTCTATCTCCCCTGGACAGAATCGCCTCGACCCGGCTCATCTCGGGATTGTGAAAATCGACTTTCATGTGCCGCCTGGAACCCAGGGTCCTGAGTCTCGAACCCAAATATTGTTTTTTCTCTTTCAGCACTTCCAGCCCATTCATGCCCTCGCGTTCAAACCCCGAATGCGGCTTTGGTATAAACGGGGATATACTCAGGCTCGCGCTTCTTATCTGCGACACAAGTTCTGTTATTGCATCCAAATCCTCGCCCGTCTCATCCGGCAGTCCTATCATGAAATACAACTTTACTTTTCTCCAGCCTGACTTGAGCGCGAGCAGGGACTTCTGGATTATATCTTCGTTCCGCATGTTTTTATTCAACTTTTTTCTCAATCTGTCGCTGCCTGCCTCTGGCGCAAATGTCAGACCAGTCCTTTTAAGCACGCTACCTGCCTTGTCACCCTCGAAACTCCCTGCCCTTATAGAAGGCAGGGATATTTTTACTCCCAGCCCTTTAAATCTCTCTTCTAATTTTTTAATAAGTTCCTCCAGATGCGGGTAATCGCTCGTGGAAAGAGATAAAAGAGATATCTCCTCGTAACCTGTATTTCTAACCGAGCGTTCTGCTATTTCCAGTATACGCTTCACGGATCGAAATCTAAGCGGGTGAAAGATTCTGCACGCCTGGCAGAAATTGCATTTATGCGGGCACCCGCGCATTATCTCAATAGCGATCCTGTCATGCACGATCTGTATATACGGCACGACCGGACTCGTCGGGAAATACGCGGCGTCGAGGTCGCTGACAATGCGCTTCTTTAGGCTACAGACTGAAGGCTGTAGACTGTAGGCAGGGATGTAAACACCTTGGATTTTTGAAAGCTCCTTCAATATCTTTTGTCTTGAGCCTTGAGCCAAACGTGCAATCTCCACCACTGCCTCTTCCGCCTCCCCGATCACGAACGCGTCCACAAAATCTGTCATTGGCCCTGGATTAAAACAGCACGGCCCGCCAGCTATAACCAGCGGATCGTCATCTCCCCTCTCGCTCGCCATCATAGGCACGCGGCCCAGATCCAGCATGTTCAGCGCGTCTGCAAAATTCATCTCATATTGAAGTGAAAATCCGATAACATCAAAATCCTTTAACTCTCTCCCGCTCTCGAGCGACAAAAGCGCCTCGCCTTTTGAGCGCATTTCTTTTTCCTTATCCTCCCACGGCGCAAAAACCCTTTCACAGACGATATCGCGCTCTTCATTCAAGATCCCGTAGATTATTTTCATCCCCAGATGGCTCATGCCGATCTCGTAAATGTCAGGAAAGCAAAGCGCTACCTTTAGCATGGACGGCGCCCACTCCTTGTGCACTGCGTTCCACTCCCTGTTTATATACCTTGCTGGCTTTAAAACATTTATCATGATAGTTGTTCAAGACTAAGCCTTGAACAGGCCTGTTCAAGGCTAAGCCTTGAACAACTGGACAACTAGCGGTGGATGGCAATACTCTCCAAAAGACCCAACGCCGCCATTGTCACTAAAAGCGACGAGCCGCCGTAGCTCACAAGCGGCAGCGGCAAACCCACGACCGGCATAAAGCCCATTGTCATGCTCAAATTTACGACCACCTGTATGCCTATCATTGTCACGAGGCCGACAGCCAGAAGTCTGCCGCAAGGATCGTCTGTCCTCTCAGCTATGCCCAGCGCCCTTTTGATTAAAATATAATAAAGCGCGATCAGAATCACTCCGCCAATAAATCCCCACTCTTCGCCCGCCACAGAAAAAATAAAATCAGTGTGTCTTTCCGCGAGAAAATTCAACTGGTTCTGCGTGCCGGCAAGCCACCCTTTTCCGAACAGCCCTCCCGAGCCTATCGCTATCTTTGACTGAATAATCGTGTAACCCGCGCCCAACGGGTCTATGCCAGGGTCGATGAATACCATGAGCCGCTCTTTCTGGTAATCCTTTAACAAAAACCAGCCCAGCGGCGAGACAAGCGCGGCACACGCGATCAAAGAAACCAGATATCTACCAGGCGCACCCCACACGAACAACAAGACAAGCATTATCGGCACAAACATAAGCGCGGTCCCGAGATCCGGTTCCTTAAGCACCAGCACAAAAGGCACTGCCGTCATTAAGATCACCGCGAATATATGTTTTGGCGCGCGAAACTGTTTGTGGGCCGCGAGATACTGCACGAGAAAAAGCGTGACAAAAATCTTCGCGACCTCAGACGGTTGAAAATTAAAAGGGCCTATCGCGAACCACCTCTGCGCACCAAACCTGCGGCTCCCAAAAATAAGCACCAGCAGCAGAAGAAAAACCGTGAAAAAATAAAACGCGCTCGCCACGCCCACGATCTTCCTGTAATTCACATTTACAATAAAAATAAAAAGCAGCGCACCGAGCAAAAACCAGGACAGTTGTTTCACCACGTAATCAATGTTGTGCGGGTAGCGCGAGCTGAACAAAAGCAAAAGCCCTAAAAGAAATATCGCCATCGCGCTCGCCGCGAGCTGCCAGTCAAAACCTTTATATTTTTTCAACTCCAGTTTAAACACGTTTTTATCCCTATTTTCCTTATCCGACAAATCGTGCGTGTCAAGTTTGTCAGATTAGCGGTGGGAGTACCAGTATTCGATTGCCTTTCGCGCTATGACCGCGGCCACGTCGCCGCCCGAGCCGCCATGTTCCAG
>CAZBAQ010000017.1:6664-10144 GCA_964489855.1 uncultured Planctomycetia bacterium
CTTGCGACTGCCGCCTGGCTGGCTCGTGCCTGTCTTGCCGGCAATAGAGACAGCGCTGCTCCACGCCCTGAACCCCGTGCCCCGCTCGCCTTCGACCACGCCCAGCAAGGCCTCTCTTACTAACCTTAAATTCTCCTTCTTGATTTTAATCGCCCTCTTATATCTGCTGTCTTTTTTCAATATATGCGGCTCGAGGAGATCCCCGCCGTTTGCCACGCACGCCATCATGCGCGCGACTTGAAGCGGCGTGACCAGCAGATACCCCTGGCCTATTGAAAAATTCGCAGTGTCGCCTGCGTACCAGTCCTCGCCCCTCTCTGTTTTTTTCCACTGCCGCGTCGGCACGAACCCCTCTGTCTCGCCAAAAAGATCAATACCTGTTTTTTTGCCAAAACCAAGTCTCTTCGCGTAATCAGATATCTCATCCACCCCCAGCAAAAGTCCTGTATTGTAAAAAAATACGTTGCACGACTGGGCGAACGCCTTTTTCAAATTCATTGACCCGTGCCCGTCCCTGTTCCAGCAATGAAACCTGCCATTGCCCACATTTAAGCTACCATTGCAGATAAATGTCGTAGCCGGCGTTATTTTTCCTGTCTCAAGGGCCGCGAGCGCGATCACTACCTTAAACAGCGAACCTGGCGGATACCGCCCCATGATAGCCCTGTTCAAAAGCGGGAAATCCCCGTCGTTCAATAAACCTGCGACCGAACCCGTTGCGTCATACGAAGGACTAGAGACCATGGTCAATATCTCGCCGCTTGATGAATCCATAAAAACCGCGGCGCCTCTTTTACCTTTCATCGCCTTCCACACAAAATCCTGCAGACCCGCGTCTATTGTGAGAGTTATATCTCTGCCCTTCTCGGCCTTTTTAAAACTCATGACCCTGACCTGTCTGCCCCTGTTGTCAACCTGCACCTGCATGCCGCCATTTTTGCCGCGGAGCGTGGCGTCAGCGATTTTTTCCACGCCGTCTTTTCCGATCATATCTTTTACGTTGTAACCATAACTTTTCAGCATCCCGAGTTCAAACTTATTTATCTCTGCCACGTAGCCCGCCACATGTGAGAACGCCTCTTTGCTCACGTGCCTCCTTAAAGGAAATTCCTTTACCAGAACACCTGGCATATCCAGCCTCGACTCCTCTATAAGGATAGCCTCGCGCTTTGACACGTTCCTCATCACCTCGCATGGCGCGAATGGGGCCTGGTAGTTACGCTTGTAATTTCTTTTCAGCAGGCTTTCGGAAACGCCTAAAATCTCCGCGAGCCTCTTGATCTCCGTGTCAAGGTCGTTTACCTCCTGCGGCACAATAAAAACGCCAAAGGCAAGCGTGTTGTCGACTATGACCTCGCCGCGCCTGTCGTATATGACGCCCCTGGGCGCCTTTATGCTCAAAAGACGGATACTGTTTTTATAGCTGAGATCTTTATACTCGTAACCTTTTACGATCTGAAGATAAAAAAGAGAGATACATAGAAGAATAAGAAGGATTGAGAATAAAAAATGAAGTGTCCGGATTCGCATAGCTATATCTTGACAAATCTAAATACTATCGGCGAGACCGCTGCTGAAAATAATATTGTAGCAAAAATAGACGGCGGCGTTCGTTTTGTTAAAACAAAATACCCGATATAAAAAACCAGGACGCCGCTGAATGAAAATAAAAATTCCATGAGGGCGCTTTCCCTGTAAAACATCTGGGACCTTGCGATGCCCGAAAGGAGCCCGACTATACTGTAAAGCGCCAGGTTTAAACCAAATGCCGAGCCTGACAATATTTCAACAAAAAGCCCTATTAGAGCGCCGAGCAAGAA
This sequence comes from uncultured Planctomycetia bacterium, assembly GCA_964489855.1. Classification (GTDB taxonomy): domain Bacteria; phylum Omnitrophota; class Gorgyraeia; order Gorgyraeales; family Gorgyraeaceae; genus JAHIPS01. Next base: position 8,485 of record CAZBAQ010000017.1, read on the forward strand.
CCCGAAAACCGGCCCCTTTTTTAAACCCACAAGCACTGCCAGCACCACCAGGAGATTAACATCTCTCAACACGGTCATCTGCAAAAGCCCGGCCCCGGTCACCCAAACAAAAACCATCCCTGCATCTCCTCTGTTCAAGGCTAAGCCTTGAACAAGCTTGTTCAAGGCTTAGCCTTGAACAGAGCCGCTTTTAAGGAACCACAAGCACCTCTTCGAGCTGCCCCATGTCGACCTCGGACCTGATAATCGCGTTCAAATAAAGCCCGCTCGCGTCCTCTTCCAAAGACACAACCTCGCCTATTAATATACCTTTCTCGAATATGCCGCTGAAACCTGACGTCAAAATCTTGTCGCCTTGCTTCACGCCGCAGCCCAAATCCAGGTATTTCATAATCAAGCCTGACTGTCTGTCTCCTGCCAGCGCGCCCTCGTCCCTTGTCCGCTGCACGATCCCGCTGACAACCGAGTCGCGATCCGTTATCAAAAGCACCCTTGAAATACCCCAGCCTGACTCGCGCACCCTGCCTACGAGACCATTCCCGCTCACAACAGCCATGCCTGGCCGCACATCATGCGCCTTGCCTTTATCAATAACCATAGTGTCCCTCGCGCCTGACGGATCCCTGGCTATCACCATCGCAGGAATATATTTGTGCCTCTCGCCTTTTTTAAAACCAAGCAGCTCCTTCAATCTTTCGTTTTCCAGATTCGCTTCGCGCAATCCCAGCACCTCTTTTTCCAGGTTAGCGACATTTTCCTTTAAGATCTTATTTTCGACGCGGATCTCATTAAAATCAGAGACGTCCCGCAGGACATAACAGGAACCGGATATTATCTTCAATGGCAGGCGAAAAACATTTAAAATTTTTATTCGGAAATCAGTCGTGAAGATTTGAGAAAGAAAAAGAATGGTGATTGTGGCAATAAAGATTATTACAAAGGAAGGGGATTTCTGTACTTTTTCCACGCACCTATTTTAGCCCTGAAGTTTTCGCTTTATCTGACAAATCGTGCGCGTCACGTTTGTCGGATAAGGAATTAGAAGTCGAGACGGGAATGTACCGTGACTTTTTTCAAATACCGTATCTCGCTCAATACCTTGCCGGTCCCTATTGCCACTGCTGTCATCGGGTCTTCGGCAATATGAACAGGAAGTCCCGTCTCTTCACTTATGAGTTTGTCCATGCCGCGCAAAAGCGAACCGCCGCCCGCCAAAACTATGCCCCGCTCGATCAGATCTGCTGAAAGTTCCGGCGGCGTCCTCTCCAGCGTCATCCTTGTCGCCTCGAGTATCGCTGACACCGGACCTGAAACCGCCTCTCTTATCTCCTCGGAAGAAACAGTTATTGTCTTCGGGAGCCCGGCTACCAGATCGCGGCCGCGCACCTCCATTGTCAATTCCTCTTCAAGCGGATACGCAGACCCGATCTTTATTTTAATATCCTCGGCTGTGCGTTCGCCGATCATTAAGTTGTATGTCTTTTTCAAATGTTCAATAATCGCCTCATCCAACTCGTCGCCGCCGATGCGGATGGATCGCGAAAACACTATACCCGCGAGCGATATCACGGCGATCTCTGTCGTGCCGCCACCAATGTCTATGATCATGTTACCGCCAGGATCCTGGATCGGCAAGCCCACACCAATAGCGGCCGCGATC
>CAZBAQ010000018.1:0-469 GCA_964489855.1 uncultured Planctomycetia bacterium
TTAAAAATGATGAAAAATTCTACATTGTTTATGATTTGGATACCAAGAAGATATTAGCCACGAAAGCTACGTACAACAAGCAAATAGTTTTTGGTGACGACGTAATAACTAGGATTGTGTTTGCCACCGAGGGGGACGGTCTGGAAAAACTTCACCACGCTGTTATAGATACAGTGAACACGCTGATATACAGCCTGTCAAAAGAACAAAAACTCACACTGGACGACATCACAGCTATCATGTGCGCGGGCAACACCACGATGACGCATCTTTTGCTAAAAATAGATCCGACATACATCAGAAAAGATCCTTATATACCTGCCGTGAATTTAATGCCGGTCATACGCGCAGCAGAAACAGGTGTAAAAGTAAACCCTAGGGGTCTGCTTTCCTGCCTGCCTTCCATAGGCAGCTATGTAGGCGGAGATATAGTTAGCGGAGTCCTTGCGTCTGGCATGGATGACACAAA
>CAZBAQ010000018.1:479-10132 GCA_964489855.1 uncultured Planctomycetia bacterium
TGTCGCTATTTATTGATCTGGGCACGAATGGAGAGGTCGTACTCGGCAACAAAGAATATTTTATCGCATGCTCTACCTCTGCCGGTCCGTGTTTTGAGGGCGGGGGCCTGGTTTCAGGCATCAGGGCGATGAAGGGCGCGATACAAGGCGTCTCTGTGAAAAAAGGCAGATTGACCGTAGAGACAATAGGCAAGGCGCTCGCAAAAGGCATCTGCGGTTCGGGCACGATTGACGGCTTAAGCGTATTTTTGCAGAATAAGATCATTGATCGCTCCGGCAAAATAAAAGACAACGAAATCTCTAAGGTAAAAGAAGAGGATGGCGTAAAAAGAATCGTACTCGTGGAGGAAAAGAACTCTGCGACAGGCAGGGATATAATAATCGACGAAAATGACATAAAGAATATCATTCATTCAAAAGGGGCCATCTATACAGGGATAGAGGTATTGTTAAAGGAGTCCGGCTATAAGAAGTCTGACCTGAAGCATGTATTTATTGCCGGCGGGCTGGGCACAGCATTAAATATAAGGTCCAGCATAAATATCGGTCTTTTGCCGGATCTCCCTGAAAAACAATTCGAATTTTTAGGAAACACGTCGATAGCAGGGGCAAAGGCAAGCCTTCTTTCAAGCGAGGCAATGGACAAGGCCTATTCGATCGCCAATAAAATGATCTATCTCGATTTGAGCATGAATCCATCTTTCATGAATAACTACAGTGCGGCGCTTTTTCTCCCGCACACAGACATAGAACTGTTTCCCAGCGTAAAAGGTCTATGAGCTATATAATCGCGGTCGCGGGTAAAGGCGGGGTAGGCAAAACGACGGTCAGCGCGCTCTTAATACAGGAGCTCATGGAGATCGATAGGCCTATCCTGGCAATAGACGCTGATCCTAACTCTAATCTTAACATGTTGCTGGGGCTTGAATACAAAAGCACGATTTCGGATATACGCGAGGAATCGAAAAATCTCTTGTCGCCGGCCTTTTCCAAAAGTGATTTTTTCAACATGCGGCTGCAGGAAATAGTAGAGGAAGGTGATGGTGTAGACCTTCTGGTCATGGGCCGGCCTGAAGGGCCTGGCTGCTACTGTGCCGTCAATAATATATTAAGGGACTATTTGAGCAGGCTTGGCAGGAATTACAAATTTGTTGTGATCGACAACGAGGCGGGCATGGAACACCTCAGTCGCCGCACAGTGGATAACATCGATAAGCTGCTGCTCGTGAGCGACCCCACAGCAGTCGGCATACAATCAGCCATACACGCGTTTCGCACTGCAAAAGACGCCGGCGTAAAAATAAAAGGCTCCTCACTCATAATCAATAAATCGAAAGGCCCTCTCGGCGAAGACAAAATCAAGACTATAAAAGGATCAGGGCTGGACATAACCGGCTATATACCGTTCCAGGAAGAGATAGAGAGAAATAGCGAAAAAGGAAACAAGCTGTCAACAGTATCAAGGCTAAGCCTTGAACATCTTGTTCAAGGCTTAGCCTTGAACACTTGCCTTGAACACTTGAACAGGGAGGCGTTATGGAAAAAGTAATTGAAAAATGGCAGGATAAGATCGGCGAGGTAACGTTCGGGGGCGGGAATCGCAAGACTATCAAAATAGGCGGCGAAACAGGGATCTATTTTATAAAGGGAGAGGACCTGTGCCCGAACCCTCCCGTGGTGGCAATGGAGGTATGGGATATGGAGCCGCAGGCATGGGCAGAGGCGTTAAGGGCAGAGTTTGGAGCAGCGCTTGGCGATCCTGCCGAATGGGCAAAGATGTGCGTTGAGAAATTTTCAGCGGATATGGTCTGTCTGCGGCTCGCGAGCCTGCATCCTGATGCAAAAAACGCGTCTTCGCAGGATGCTGGAAAAACGCTCGAAAGCGTTCTAAAGGCAGTCGATGTGCCACTGATCGTGCTGGGCTCTGACTCAGCTGAAAAAGATAACGAGGCGATGGTGCACTGCGCCGAGGTCGCGAGGGGTGAGAATTGCCTTTTTGGAATAGCCACGCAGGATAATTACAAGACATTGACTGCAGCGTGCCTGAGCGGTGGACACTCGATTATTTCAGAAGCACCGATAGATATCAATATCGCTAAGCAATTGAACATACTTATATGTGACATGCAGCTTCCTGCAAATAGAATCGTTATACACCACGCAACAGGCGCTCTTGGGTATGGCCTGGAATACACATATTCGATTATGGAAAGGACCCGCCTTGCAGGGCTTTCAGGCGACAAGATGCTGTCAATGCCGCTCATGAATCTGGTCGGGCAGGAGGTATGGCGGACAAAAGAGGCAAAGACAGGCGATGAGACAGCAAAGGACTGGGGCGCTGCAAAAGATAGAGGCGCACTGATGGAAACAGCAACAGCCCTCGCCTACGTAAACGCCGGCGCAGACATCCTCGTGATGTACCACCCTAGGGCAGTCAAAGAGACAAAAAATATAATAAATAATCTTTGCGGGAGGTAGCGCATGTTCATTATAGGTGAACGAATCAACGGGATGTTCAGAGACGTTGCAGAAGCCATAAAGAAAAAGAATAAATCCGTTATACAGGAGCTTGCTAAAAAACAGATCTTATGCAAAGCGAACGCGCTGGATGTAAATGTAGGGCCGTCATCTGATGATCCAAAAGAGGCGATGGAGTGGCTGGTCAAGACCATTACAGAGGTCACGGACATATCCCTTGCGATTGACACCACAAAGCCGGATGTGATGAAGGCAGGATTAGCTCTTTGTAAATCAAAGGCAATAATCAATTCTGTCAATGCAAATCAGGATAAGATGAATACACTGTTCGGCCTGGCGAAAAAATATAACGCGTCAGTCATAGGTCTGACAATGGATAAATCAGGCATCCCCAAGGATGCTGACGGTAGGCTGGAGCTTGCCATAAAAATAGTGGCCTCGGCAATGGAGCATGGCATTGCGACATCAGATCTATACATCGACGCTGTGATCCTACCTGTAAACGTCGCGCAGGTGCACGGAAAAGAGGTCTTGAGGACGATAAGGGAGTCAAAGATGCTGGCAGACCCTGCGCCAAAGACAATACTGGGGCTTTCCAACGTATCTCAGGGCTCTCCTCAGCAGAACAAAGGGCTTATAAACAGGATATTTTTAGCAATGGCGATAGGCGCTGGCCTTGACGCGGCGATCATGGATGCCGGCGACAAGGAGCTCGTGGACTCTGCAATAACAGCGGAGCTTTTGATGGAGAAGCAGCTCTACTGCGACTCCTTCCTCGACGCCTACCGTAAAAAATAAGTTGACAGATCCCACACGTACGTTTTGTCGACTTAAGCAAGGGGAACAATGACAGTTGTCAGTAAAAAAATAAAATTGGCTACCAGGGGTGACACGGATATCATAGATATAACCTCTCGGGTAGCTAGCGCCGTATCTGGATCCGGAGTCAAAGACGGAATCGCCACTGTTTTCGTGTCTGGCTCCACAGGAGGACTCACCACAGTTGAATACGAGCCAGGCCTTGTGCAGGATCTAAAGACTTATTTTGAAAAAATAGCGCCTAAATCCGGAAAATACGAGCATAATGTGAGGTGGCATGACGGGAATGGCTATGCTCATGTAAGGGCTTCTTTTCTCGGGCCCAGCCTTTCAGTGCCGTTTAACAACGCGGAATTACAGCTTGGCACATGGCAGCAGATCATATTTATAGATTTTGACAACCGGTCAAGATCAAGAGAACTGCTCGTCCAGATCATAGGAGACTGATATGAAGCCGGTATTGCAGGTAGCGTTGGATTTCGTAGATATGAGCCGCGCGATGAAATGCGCTGAGGAAGCGGTAAAGGGCGGCGTGGACTGGCTCGAGGCAGGCACGCCTCTTATAAAGAGCGAAGGCCTGGACGTCATCAGGAAGCTGCGCAAAAGATTCCCTAAAAAGACAATCGTGGCTGACATGAAGATAATGGATGCCGGCCGCACAGAAGTGGAGATCGCGGCAAAGGCAGGCGCGGACGTCGTGTGCGTTCTCGGAGCTGCCAGCGACTCGACTATTAAAGAATGCGTTGAGGCTGGCCGCAATTACGGCGCGAAGATACAGGCAGACCTTATCTCTGTAAAAAACGCGGCAAAAAGGGCAAGGGAAATAGAAAGGCTGGGCGTTGATTATATCGGCATACATTGCGCGATTGATGACCAGATGGTTGCGAAAAATCCATTCAAAGAGTTAAGGGAGATTTCAAAAAAAATAAAGGTGCCGATAGCCGTGGCCGGCGGCATCAACTCAGAGACAGCGCCCGAGGCAATAAAGGCCGGCGCAGATATAGTGGTGGTGGGCGGCGCGATCAATAAAGCAAAAGACGCGCAAAAGGCAGCCTCTGATATAAAACGCTCCATAACCACGTTAAAGAAAGTAAAGACTGATCTATTCAAGCGCGGTTCTGAAAAAGATATTGAAAAAATTTTAAAAAAGGTCTCTACCGCGAATATCTCTGACGCCATGCATAGAAGCGGGGAGTTAAAAGGATTGCAGCCGATTACGCCAGGCGTAAAGATTGTCGGCAGGGCAGTCACGGTGAGGACGTATCCTGGCGATTGGGCAAAGCCAGTGCAGGCTGTAGACACGGCTGAGCTAGGGCAGGTAATAGTGATCGACGCCGGCGGCGTAGGGCCTGCGGTCTGGGGCGAACTCGCGACGCACGGCGCAGTGCAGAAAAAAATAGCGGGCGTTGTAATTGACGGCGCGATAAGGGACGTGGTTGAAATAAAAAAACTTGGCTTTCCCGCTTTCGCTAAGCTCGTTACCCCGACAGCAGGCGAGCCAAAAGGTTTTGGCGAGATAGGTGTGCCCGTAACTATGGGTGGCACAAAGGTATTTTCAGGCGATTACATAGTTGCCGATGATGACGGCGCAGTCTGTATCCCTGCCCAGAAAGCAGCAGAGGTTGCCAACAGGGCAATGGGTGTTTTAGAAATGGAAAACCGCCTCAGGGAAGAAATAGACAAAGGCAGCACGCTGGCAAAGGTAGTGGATCTGCTAAAATGGGAAAAGCAATAACGCGACGGAAAATATTCATAGCGGCTACAAGGCAGAATGATGGGAAGACCACCATATCTTTAGGGCTCATCAACGCGTTTAAAAAAAGGTTTAAAAAGGTAGGTTTTATAAAACCTGTCGGCCAGAGGTACGTCATCGAGGATGGTTGCAGAGTAGACGAAGACTCAGTGCTCATTGAAAAGGTCTGCGGGATAAGCTCCCGCATTAAAGACATGAGCCCCATAGCGATTGAAAAGGGATTTACGGAAAAATATATAAAAATAGGCGGTCATGATAAATTAGTCAGTAATATCATTGATTCGTTCGAGCGTATATGCAAACGAAAAAAGCTCGTGGTTATCGAGGGCACAGGCCATGCAGGCGTTGGCTCTGTCTTTGACCTCTCAAACGCAAGGGTGGCAAATCTTTTAGGCGCAAAGGTAATACTGGTCACTGCCGGAGGGATAGGCAAGCCCATAGACGAGATAGAGTTGAACATGGCATTGTTCGAAAAAGAAGGCGTTGACGTGATCGGCGTTATTGTCAATAAGGTCCTGCTGTCAAAATACAAAAAAATAAAAAGAGTGGTAAGGATGGGGCTGAAGAAGAAAGGTATCGAACTCTTTGGGCTCATACCATACGACCCGCAGCTTTCGATGCCTACGATACAGCATATCCTGGAAGAGACGGATATCCAGCTGATCTCAAAAAACAAATCCGGCACCAGAAATAAGGTGCGAAAGATACTCATATGCGCCATGGAACCGCAAAAAGCCCTGAGCTATATTGAAGACGGGTCCCTGCTTATAACGCCTGGCGACAGGGAAAATATATTTAAGGAGCTATTAAACAAAAAATCCAAAAAAAAGGTCTCGATAGCAGGCATTGTCCTGACAGGCGGCATAGTGCCTGATAAAAAAATAATGTCTCTTATGAAAAAAGCAAGGATCCCCGTACTTTTAAGCAAAAAACACACGTATGCGGCAGCTGCCGAGATACACGACATCGCAATAAAGATAAGACCTGACGACAAAGGAAAAACCAGGATAGCCACGAAATTAGTGGAGAAATACGTGGACGTGAACAGGATATTGGCAAAGATCAAATAGGAGGTCATATGTTTGGTATCGGCATGCCGGAATTGATCTTAATACTGGTAATATGCCTGCTTATTTTCGGAGCGGCCAAGCTCCCGGAAATAGCCAGGAACCTAGGAAAAGGCATCAAGGCGTTTAAAAAAGAAATCAAGTAGACTGGTCGAGGCGAAACCTCGACCACTGTGACTGACCTATGTGGTCGAGGTTTCGCCTCGACCAACACGGTTACTGTCAACTTAAGAGCTTGACAAGAGGCGGAATTTTACATAAAATACAGCTCTATATTAGAAAAGAGGTGAATCTAGATGTCAAGAGTAGAGATCGAACCAGGCGAACCATTGGAAAAAGCACTCAGGCGTTTTAAGAAGAAGATAGAGCGTGAGGGCGTATTAAAGCAGCTAAAGGCCCGCAAGCACTATGAAAAACCGAGCGAGAAAAAGAGAAGGAAGCTAAGGGCCTCGAAGAGTTCAAAAAACAGGTTCTGACAAGATAAAGGATCGCGTGTCCAAGATAACAAAAACCACTCTAATCTCTGTCTTGGCATTTTTTATTTTAGGCTCTACGGCGGCGCATGCCCAGGACATAAAGACATTTGACAATGGACTCAGGGTCATTGTCAAGGAAGACCACAGGAACCCTCTCGTGGTCTTTTCTGTTTTAATAGAAGTCGGCTCTGCCTACGAAGGCAAATACACTGGAAGCGGGATAAGCCACCTGATAGAGCATATGGTCTTCAAGGGCACGAAGAAATACGGACCGGGAGACATAGAAAATATATTACATACATATGGGGGCAAAATAAACGCCTTTACCTCCTATGATTACACCGGCTTCAAGATCCTCATCCTGAAAGAACATAAAGACATAGCGCTGGATATATTAAAAGAGATCCTGACCTCGCCTGCGTTTAACGCAAAAGAACTGGAAAAGGAGATGCAGGTAATAGAAAGGGAGATGGATCTGAATAAAGACGATCCTTCCCGCAGGCTTTCCAGAATAACATTCTCATCTGCTTTTTCGCGCCACCCGTACAAGTTCCCCATAATAGGCTATAAGGATAACTTTAGAAGATTAAAAAGGGATGACCTCCTGGAATTCTTTAGCTCAAAATACACACCCGAGAAGATTGTCATAGCAATAGTCGGGGATATGGACAGTAAAGATGTATTTGAGTCGGTTAAAAGACTTTTTAGCGATCTACCAAGAGGCGACAACGTCATCCCTGTCTTACCCGCAGAACCAGAGCAGATCGCGCAAAGGATCATCGAGGAAAGACTGGATATAGACGGCGCGTATCTCAATATCGCGTTTCGCTCAACAGGGCTTCTGGATAAAGACCTGTATGCCTTTGACCTTTTGTCCTTTATACTCGGGGACGGTGAGGACTCGATATTAAACAGGGAGTTGCGAATAAAAAAAGAACTGGTCCTGTCTATCAGCGCCTATAACTACACGCCCAAATATCCCGGCCTCTTTGTCATCTCAAGCGTTTTAAAAGAAGGGAATGTGAAAGGTGCTCTGGAGGGGGTGATCCAGGAACTTGAGAATGTCAAAGAAAAAGGCGTTACGAGCGGGGATCTGGAAAAGGCGAAAAATAATTTCGCGGCCTGGTATATTTACCAGAAGGAGACCATGGAATCGCAGGCCACTGACATGGCTACAGCAGAACTATTGACAGGCGACCTTGATTTCTTTGACCAGTACATCGAAAAAATAAAAGGCGTGTCTTTAAAGGAAATACAGGATGTGGCGAGAAAATACCTTGACAGAGACGCCATGACCGTGGCCGTGGTAAGTAAATCAGGCAATCTTTTAAGATCCAGTAGAGAAACAGCGGCACAGGAGTTAAACAGGGAGATTAAAAAAATAACGCTCCCGAACAGACTAGTGATACTTATCTCTAAAGACCCATCTATCCCGATAGTCTCTATTTCTTTGTTATTTAAAGGCGGGGTAAGGGCTGAGACGAAAGAAAATAACGGCATTGCAAAACTGACAAGCCTTATGCTCATGGATTCTACAGACACGATGACAAGAGAAGATATCGCCAGGTTCTACGAGTCAAAGGGCATGTCAGTAAGTTCGTATTCCGGAAACAACAGTATGGGGATCACGGCAAAATGCCTGTCTGAACATACTGAGGACGCGCTGGGGCTTGTATCGCGATTATGCATGAAGTCTATATTCCCGGAAAATGAACTGGAGAGGGAAAGACGCGAACTTGTATCCGCGATAGAGATGCAGGACAACAGTATCTTTAACCACGGCCACAGGCTTTTAAAAGAGACCATCTTTAAGACGCACCCTTATAGATTTCAGGACATAGGGACAGTTGAAAGCGTTAAGAGACTGACCAGGCAGGATGTAATGAGTTTTTATGAGACTATCATTTCCGCGGATAACGCGGTCCTGGGCATAGCAGGTGATTTAGACATAGAGGAGACAGAAAGGCTTGTTGAAAAATATTTTTCTGACCTGCCCTTAAAAAAACCGGGACTACCGGTCCCCGGAAAAGAGCCCCCTATAAATAAACTCACCGACCTCTCGATAAAAAAGGACAAAGAGCAATCCCTGGTCCTGATAGGTTTTCAGGGCATTGATATATACGACAGCGACAGGTATTCACTCGAGGTCATGGTGAACATGCTTTCAAGCGAGTCAGGTATAATATTTAAAAGCATAAGGGAAGAAAGCGGGCTTTCATACGCTGCCGGCGCGTTCCATGTCCCTGGTATTGATCCCGGATATATCGCGATATATGCCCTGACATCCAGAGAAAACATTGAAAACGTCAGGGGCATTATATTTAAAGAGTTGAAAGCGTTTATAAAAAAGGGTTCATCTCCTGAAGAACTCGAGACGGCAAAGAACCATCTAAAGGCTATGCGGCAGATGGAGCTCGAAACGAGCTCGGGTTTTATGTTTATGAGCGGCCTGGATGAATTATACGGCCTGGGTTACGAGGATTATAAAGATTACGGAAAAAATATAGATACCGTTACGAGGGAAGACATAAAAAGAGCGGCTGCTAGATTCCTGACCCTGGACAGATGCGCCGTCGTGATGTTGGAGGGCAAGTGATAAGAAGACCTGTGGTGGCTGGACAATTTTATCCGCAGACTGAGGCAGGTATCATAAAGATGTTATCGAAGATGGTAGAGATCGTGCCTGAAAAACAAGACGTAAAAGGCGTGATCATGCCCCATGCCGGGTATGTTTACTCAGGCTATGTAGCAGGCGCGACCATATCAAAGGTAAATATTAAAAAAACAGCTGTCATCCTGGGCACGAACCACACTGGCTCAGGCAGACCATTCAGCATAATGACAAAAGGAAGCTGGGATACCCCGCTCGGCGAGGCAAAGATAGATACTGAAATCGCGGAATCGATATTAAAGGAAAGCCCTCTGCTGGAAGAAGACGCACTCTCGCATTTAAACGAACATTCGATAGAGGTAGAGGTGCCTTTCCTGCAGTATCTGAGAAAGGACATAAAGATAGTACCTATTGTCATTTCGAGCGGCAGTATAAAAGACTACCAGCAG
>CAZBAQ010000019.1:0-9904 GCA_964489855.1 uncultured Planctomycetia bacterium
AAAGGCTCCCGCACCCTTTGGTCCGTTCAGCTTGTGCGCGGAAAAAGAACACATATCCACTCCCAGCTCTTCGACATCTATAGGTTCCTTGCCCAACGCCTGCACAGCGTCTGCGTGAAAATAAACTCCGCTCTTTTTTGCGATCTTCGCGATCTCTTTTATTGGCTGGAGAGTGCCTATCTCATTATTGGCAAACATCACTGATATAAGGATAGTGTCTTTGCGTATAGCGCTCTTTAATCTATCCAGGTCCACAATACCGTATTTATCAACAGGCAGGTACGTCACCTCGAACCCCAGCTCCTCCTCTATAAACCTGCATGATTCCAGGACCGCAGAATGCTCTATCTGGCTGGTTATCACGTGCCTGCCTTTATCCATGTTCGCCATTGCCACGCCTTTTATCGCAAAATTATCAGACTCTGTGCCGCCTGATGTAAAGATAACGTCCACTGGCTCTGTACCTATCGCCTCTCCGATCACCTCTCGCGAGGCTTCTACTGCCTTGCGGGCCTTCTGACCTTTTAAATGCACGCTCGAAGCATTGCCGTATTCATCCTTCAGGTACGGCATCATCGCGTCAAGGACTTCCCTGCGAACCGGTGTTGTCGCATTGTTATCCAGATAAATCTCTCTCATCTCATCACTCCCTGTCCTTATTTGACCCCTCGGCTTCGCTCGGGGCAGGCAAATCGTGCGTGTCAGGTTTGTCAGATAAGGGTTCGATGCGGGGGAAAAGCGGGTTGCCTTTATTGATCTTCGTGCCTGGCTTTGCCATGCCCCAGCGTAAATCTTTCATGCTCCTCTTTTTTACCTCAATGCCGAGTTGGCCTGACATCTTCTCTGATGTCGTGGGCAAAAACGGCCAGATCGCCAAAGACACGATCCTCAAGACCTCGTAGAGGTCATACATCATGTTCTTTAATTCGTCTGTCTTTTTTTCCTTTGATAGTTTCCACGGCGCCTTCTGCTCGATAAACTTATTCGCTATATTTACCAGCTGCCAGATAGCGCCAAGCGCCTGGCTGAAATTTATATTATCCATTCCTTTTGTTATCTCATCGCTTAACGTCTTTACCTTATCAATCATAGGCCTTGTAAGCTCATCTACCTTCTTGCTCCTCCTGGGCACGAGACCTGAGAAATATTTCTCTATCATGGATAAAGTCCTGTGCAGGAGATTTCCCAGGTCATTCGCGAGATCGCTGTTGAGCCTCGAGACAAGCGCAGTTTCTGAAAAAGAGCCGTCCATGCCAAACTGCACCTCTTTTAAGAGAAAGAACCTGTAAGCGTCCACCCCGTATTTATCGACCATCTCCAGCGGGTCCACAATATTGCCTTTTGACTTGGACATCTTGTCCTCGCCCATCTTCCACCACCCGTGCGCGAATATTGTCTTTGGCAGCTCGATGCCTGCGGCGTGAAGCATGATAGGCCAGTTGACCGCGTGCATCCTTAAAATATCCTTTCCTATCATGTGCACGTCAGCCGGCCAGAACTTTTTGAATTTTTTGGGATCATCACCATACCCGCATACTGTAATATAATTTAGGAGCGCGTCAAACCAGACATAGGTGACATGCTCGTCGCTAAAAGGCATGGCCACGCCCCACGAGAGCCTGGACTTTGGCCTGGATACGCACAGGTCATTCAACGGATTTTTCAAAAAACTCAGGATCTCGTTGCGGCGTATGCACGGCAGTATAAAATCCTCGTGCGAATTTATATGATCCACGAGCCACTCCTGGTATTTTGAAACTCTGAAAAAGAAATTCTTTTCCTTTATGTGCTCCACCGGTCTCCTGCAGTCAGGGCAATTCTTTTCCACAAGCTGCGCCTCTGTCCAAAAATTCTCGCACGGCGTGCAATACCACCCGCTGTACTCGCCTTCGTACAGGTCCCCTTTCTTATGAAGCATCTCGAGTATATCTTTTACAACTTTCTCGTGTCTCTTTTCTGTCGTGCGGATAAAATCATCATAAGTAATGCCCAGCTTCTTCCACAGCTCTATAAATCTCGGAACCACGCTGTCTGCAAATGCCTTTGGCTCCATGCCCTTGGCCTCAGCCGCCTCTTTTATCTTCTGGCCATGCTCGTCAGTGCCCGTGACGAACAAGACCTCGTCGCCCTCAAGCCGCCTGAACCTGGAAAGCGCATCGCAGGCAATATTCGTATACGAATGCCCTATGTGCGGGTTGCCGTTGACGTAATATAAAGGTGTGGTTATGTAGAATTTTTTCATGATTTATTTATTGTAGTCCAGCTCCATGTGCTTGCCTTCCTCCAGCTCCACGACTACCTTGCGCCTCAACGCATTCACGCTTATGATCTTACCCTTGCCTGCCTTTGTCTTTATATTCTCGCCTTCCTTTGGCAGGCCTTTAAGGTATTTCTTATAATTCTGGTATTCATAGCCCAGGCAGCACATGAGCCTGCCGCAGCACCCGGATATCTTTGAAGGATTGAGCGGCAGGTTCTGCTCCTTTGCCATCCTTATGGTCACCGGCTCAAAGCCTTTTAAAAAACTGGCGCAGCAAAGAGGCCTTCCGCAATGGCTAAAACCTCCCAGCATCCTTGCCTCATCCCTCACGCCTATCTGCCTCAGCTCTATCCTTACCTTAAATATATGCGCGAGGTCCTTCACGAGCTCCCTGAAATCCACCCTGCCCTCTGCCGTAAAATAAAAGATCAGTTTTGTCCTGTCAAAGGAATATTCGACGCTTATGAGTTTCATGTCCAGGTGGCGTTCATGGATCTTTCTCGCGCAGGTCTGGGAGGCGTGCTTTATGCGCTTGCGGTTCTCATTTATGCGTTCCACGTCGCTGGACGTAGCTATCCGCAGGATATTCTTGAGCGGCTTCCTGGATTTTTCTTCCTTAAGGGGTTCTATCGGCTTTAGCACCTGGGCATAGTCATGGCCCCTTTCAGCCTCGACTATTACATAATCCCCCACCCTGGGCTTCAAACCATTCGGGTTATAATATAAAGTGCCTCCTGACTCTCTTAATCTTACCTGCACTGCCTCTTGCATTTTAACCTCGCTTCAATTCCACCGCCATGTTGAAAAGCGCTATCTTTGGGTTTACATTTCTCCTGATGTAGTCTATTGTCGTTATTATATTCAAAAGGTCTTTTTCCAGCTTTTCTTTCGTGAACCTGCTGGAATACGAAGATATCTCTAGAGCCCTGTCTATATTCAATGAACTGCCGGCGTCTTTGGTAAACTTTGACACGAGCAGATCCCTGTACCAGCATAAAAGCATGTAGAGAGACTTTTCTGTATCCGATGAACCTTCTTCCTTTAACACAGACTCTCGAAGTAACGCGCTTTTTCTTAAAAAGAAATTATTTACCACCTCGTCCCGCCGCGTAATGATGCCATCGTCTATAAATTCCATTGCCCTGCCGATAGAGCCCATTGCCATGTGCGAAAATAAAGACGAGTCTTTCTCGTCGATACCCTCCTTCTGCAAAAATCCCTGGATCTCGGCTTGAGCCAGCGAATAAAACTTCAGGACCTTGCAGCGCGAAAGCACAGTGGAAAGAAGCCCTGAGATATTAGACGCGGTCAGTATCAATATATGATTTTCCGGCGGCTCTTCCAGGACCTTTAGAAGCGCGTTCTGCGCCTCGTCAGTCATGGCCTCCGCGTCATTTATCATAAACACTCTTTTCCTGGCCTCGTACGGCTTCAGACTGGCCTGGTAAATAATATCCCGTATCTTTTCGATCCTTATAGAGCTGGACGCGCCTTCCGGCTCTATGATAAAAATATCCGGGTGATTGCCTGAATCGATCTTTTTGCAGGATGCGCAGCGACAACCGTCTTTCATCTCCCCGCAATTGATCGCCTTTGCAAATTCAATACCGGTGGTGCGCTTGCCGACCCCATCAGGCCCTAAAAAAAGAAAACTGCCCCTGACCTGGTCTTGAGAGATCATGTTCTCAAGCGACCTGACTGCTGTAGTTTGTCCTATTATATTTTCGAACGGCATAATCTTAAAGCTATCTTTCTTATGTTTTTCTGCGTCTCGTCTATTTCACCGACTGCAGACATGACCTTGACCCTAGTCGGTTCTTTTTTCGCAATAGCAAGATACCCTTTTCTCACAGCCTTGTGAAAGGCGAGCGATTTTCTCTCCATCCTGTCCTTTACGTTGCCTGCCCTTGCAAGGCCCTCCTGAGAATCGATATCGAGTAAAAAGGTAAGGTCTGGGGCCAGCCCGCCTGTTGCAAGTTTAGCTATATCCCTGATAAGTTCTATGTCCACGCCTCCTGCATAACCCTGGTAGGCAAGCGTTGCATCCAAAAACCTGTCGCACACTACTACCTTGCCCTGCCTTAAGGCAGGTATGATCTTTTGCTTTACTATCTGCGAGCGCGCAGCCATATAGAGAAGCATCTCTGTAACCACGTCCATGCGTTTGTTCTCCGGGTCAAGCAGGATCTTGCGTATCTTCTCGCTTATAACAGTCCCTCCAGGCTCCCGGGTATGAAGCACCCTTATGCTCTTTCTCCTCAAAAACTCACACAGGAGTTTTGAGTGCGTGCTTTTGCCGCTCCCCTCCGGCCCCTCAAACGTTATGAACAACCCTCTCTTCACAATTCCCACCCTTATCTGATGATCTTGACACGCACGATTTGTCAAGTTAGCGCAATTATTTTAAACGCCAGGATGTATCACCCTTGGTATCCTCGAGCACGATACCCGCTTCATCCAAATCTTTGCGTATTTTATCAGCTGTCTTAAAATCCCTGTCTTTCCTGGCCTTATTTCTTAAATCAATCAGTCTCTTTATTTCCTTTTCCGGTATTTTAGTGACTTTTTTTTCTTTTTTCTCAAACAACCCGAGGACATTGCCAAACTCCAGTAATATATCCCTGGCTTGAATCGAGTCTTTATCCTGTTTATTAATAAACGAAACGATATCAAACAGCGTCGCAAGCGCCTCTGCAGTATTAAAATCATCATCCATCGCAGCCTCAAACCTTTTATGAAACCCTTCGATATCTACAGAACGCTTCTTCACCCTTAACCCTTCACCCTTCACCGCATTCAGTTTACCCAACACTATATCAAATCTCTCCTTTGCCCTCTTAGCCTCCTCCATCCTTTCCCACGAAAAATCCACAGGATGCGAATAGTGTGTCTGCAAAAACAATAACTTCAACACATCCGCAGGATATTTCCCCAGCGTCTCTTCCACAGTGACAAAATTCCCCAGAGACTTTGCCATTTTTTCTTTGTTGATCGTCAGAAGTCCGTTGTGTATCCAAAAGCGCGCGAATTTTTTGCCCGCGCCTTCTGACTGTGCGATCTCATTCTCGTGATGCGGAAAGATAAGATCTATGCCTCCGCCGTGTATGTCAAATTCATCGCCTAATATATCCGAACTCATCACCGAGCATTCTATGTGCCAGCCAGGCCTGCCGGCTCCCCACGGGCTGGGCCACGAAGGTTCGCCTTCCTTGGCCTTTTTCCACAATGCAAAATCAAGCGGGTCTTTTTTATTTTCTTCCGGCGAAACCCTTGCCCCTGACTCCAGCATCTCAAGACTCTGATTGGATAATTTACCGTAATCCTTTGCCTTTTTTATATCAAAATAAACATCCCCGTCTGACTCATACGCCACGCCGCGTCTGATCAGCAAGGCTATGAATTTTTTCATTTTATCAATGTAATCTGTGGCCCTTGGCTCTTTATCAGGCCGCTTGATACCTAATGCGTCCATATATCTATGGTAAGACCTCAGATATCTATCCGAGACCTTTTTTGCGGCATTGTTCAGATCCTCGCCTTTAAACTCCTCTCTTGCCTTATTGATTATCTTATCGTCGACATCGGTCACGTTTCTTACAAAAGTCACTTTGTATTTTTTATATTCAAAATACCGGCGAACAACGTCGAATACATAAGCGCTTCTTACATGACCGATATGCGGGTCATCATAAACCGTTGGTCCGCACACGTACATACTGACCCTGTTTTTTTTCGGCTGGAAATCTTCTTTTTTTCTGGTAAGCGTATTGTATATTTTCATTTTTTCTTTACTAGACTCGCCACTGCATAGGCCGCGATTGCCTCGCCCCTGCCCAGCGCGCCAATGCCTTCCTGAGTGGTCGCCTTTACGTTGACATTATCGTTGGTTATGCCGAGGGCTTCTGCGATCTGTTTTTTCATGCCGTCTTTAAAAGGCGCGATCTTGGGTTCCTCTAATATAATAACGGAATCCACATAATCCACTTTAAAACCTTTTTCATCTATCCTGTCCTTGACCATTTTTAAAAGCTCGATACTCGCTATGCCCGCGTACCTGTCGTCATTCACGGGAAATTGATGGCCAATATCATCCATGCCGCCGGCCCCTAAAATCGCGTCGCACACAGCGTGTATAAGCGCGTCCCCATCTGAATGTCCCTCCAGCCCTTTTATATACGGTATCTCAAGCCCGCCTAACATAAGCGGCTTATCCTCGACAAATCTATGTATGTCATAACCTATGCCTACACGCATATACATCTCCTTTGGTCGAGGCGAAACCTCGACCATCTACATGGTCGAGGTTTCGCCTCGACACAACATCTTTGCCAGTTTCAGGTCTTCGGGTGTCGTGATCTTTATATTACTGTAAGAACCAAAAACTATCTTGGGCTTCACACCTATCCTCTCAACCAGCATGGAATCATCTGTTATATTGATCTTTTGCCTGCCGAATCTGGCGTACGCCTTTTCTATCAGTCCTTTCCTGAATACCTGCGGGGTCTGCGCCTCCCAGAACCTCTGCCTGTCAGCAGTATCATGGATAAACCCGTCTTTTTTCACGTATTTCAAGGTCGGCTTTACCGGCACTGCGACAACACTTGCCCTGAAACGCTGAGCTGTCTTTAAGGAAGAATTGATTAATCTATCGGTGATAAAAGGCCTGGCGCCGTCGTGAATCAATACATAACTTATGTTAGCCGAGACTCTTTTCAGGGCATTGCGGACAGAATCTTTTCTTTCCCTGCCGCCGCTTACTACCTTTATCTTCCTGATATTGAACCTATCGATTATCCCGCGCCTGAAGGACTCTATCTTATCTTTATTTACAGCGACGACTATCTCGTCTATATGCTTATTCCTTGAAAGCCTGAGCAATGTATGGGCGAGTATCGGCTTGCCGCAAATCTCTAGATAGGGTTTGTGTATTTTTGATTTTATTCTTTTGCCCTTGCCTGCGGCAGGAACAATCGCTGCGACTCTCATCCAACTACCGTCTATTCTTCTTCAGATCCTCCGGCAGTTTACCGAATATCATTCTGCCGGCCGCGGTCTGGAGCACGCTGCCCACTACTACGCGCACGTTCTGACCTATTAATCGTCTCCCGTTATCCACCACCACCATTGTGCCGTCCTCGAGATAGCCCACTGCCTGGTTGTATTCCTTGCCTTCCTTTACAAGCCGTATCTCCATGTTTTCTCCCGGCAAAACTACCGGACGCAGCGCATTGGCAAGCTCGTTCACATTCAGGACCTTCACGCCCTGGATCTCCGCGATCTTGTTGAGATTATAATCGTTCGTAAATACCTTTGCGCTCAGGACCTTTGCGAGCTTCACTATCTTGGCGTCCACCTCTTTTATATCCTGAAAATCCTCGTTGTGTATCTTTACGTCGACATTCGGATTCTTCTGAAGTTTTCCCAGTATATCCATACCTCTCCTGCCGCGGGCCCGCTTCAGCGAGTCGCTGGAATCAGCTACGGCCTGTAATTCCTTTAACACAAAACGTGGCACTATAAATTTACCGTCGAGAAATTTCACGTTGCATATATCCGCTATGCGGCCGTCTATGATGACGCTCGTGTCCAGGATCACCATCTCGTCCTTTTGATCCTGCCGCGAAAACTTGACATACGGGACAATGATATTAAACTCGTCCTTACCACGTATGGCCACTATCATACCGAGATAACAGAATATAAGGGTCAATATGACCTTTAACGAATAAAGGACTGTCGGATCCAGTTTTACAAGAGATATCGTATCTGATACAAGCTTTGCCATTATAAGACCGAATATAAGACCGAATACAGCTGAGGAAAGCCCCCTGACAGATACCCCTCTCATTACAAACTCAAATATGATTATACCGACTGCTGTTAAGAGCCCGATCAATGTACCTAAAGACGAAAAATCCATACCCCCCACTACCACGAACGAACCGATTTGATACCCCACTATCATGCTTAGTATTATGAAAAAAAAGCGGATAAATATTAGAGTCATGAGTAACCCCTTTGGTTAGCTATAAGCTGTATTATTTCCTCTTTTTGCTCTCCTTTGGCTTGAAGAGAAGCTTCCATGGATGCGCCTTTATATCCAGGATAAGCTCATCCATATTCTTATAAACACTGTCATTTGACATGAACTGGCCTATGGTGCCCTCACCCTCTTTTGCAACTTTCACAAGCTCCCTCAGGTCAGCTGTCAAAAGCTCCAGATTTGAAATTGTGTTCTTCACGGAAGTCTGAAATTCCTCATCTCCCACGACGCCATTGATACCTTCCATCAGGCTGTCTATCTTTGCAAGCGTCTGCCCCATGTCCCTTGTAAGCGATTCTGTGGACACAGGATCATACCCCCTCAGGATATCTCCTTTTTTTAAAAGCCGCGTCTCTTTTGTGCCTGGCGTGATCTCAAGATATTTTTCTCCCAAAAGACCCAGCGTATTTATAGTGGCTGTCGCGTCCTCGTTTATCCAGGTATTCTGCGACACCCATACCATGATCCGCACCATGGGCTGGTTTTCTCTTTCGTCAAAATAGACCTCTATATTCTGCACCTCGCCCACCTCCACGCCCGCGTACCTTACCGGAGCGCCCACGCTTATGCCATTGGCAAAATCAAAGACTATATTAAGGATATAACCGCTCCTGACGCTGTAAAAATTTCCGACCGAAAACACTATCGCGGACAAAATCACTATGCCGATAAAAATAAATATGCCGACCTTTAATTCAAGACCTGATCTTGTAAACATAACACCCCTCCAGAGTTATCTTCCTTCGGTTATTGGCCCTTTTGCAGCGCCTGTCACAAATTGTCTTACCAGGGGATCTTCTGTATTCTTTATCTCGTCAGGCGTCCCCACTTCCACGATCTTGCCGTGATATAACATCGCAATCCTCGTGGCTATCTTGTAAGCGCTCGTCATATCATGCGTGACCACAATAGAGGTCACCTTTAATTTATGATTTAGGTCTATGATGAGATTATTTATCGCGTCTGCCATAATAGGATCAAGCCCTGTGGTAGGCTCATCATATAAGATGATATCAGGTTCATTGCATATTGCCCTTGCAAGGCCTACCCGCTTTTTCATACCACTGCTCAGCTCAGCAGGCATCAGATTCTCTATGCCTTTTAATCCTACGTGACTCAGCGCCTTCGCGACCTGTTCCTGAATGATCTCTTCCGCAATATTGGTGTGCTCCCTTAGCGCGAACCCGACATTCTCGCCAACGGTCATTGAATCAAAAAGCGCGGCCCCCTGAAAAAGCATGCCAAACTTCAGCCTTAAACCGTCCAGCTCTTTTTGTTCCATCCTGCATACATCCCTGTCATCTATTATGACCTGACCAAAGTCCGGTTTGAGAAGGCCTATCATATGTTTCAATAAAACGCTTTTGCCGCAGCCTGAACGGCCGATTATGACCGTGGTCTCTCCGGATTTGATAAGAAGGTTCAGGTTATCCAGGACCTTGTTATCCCCGAATGATTTTGAAATATTTATGACCTCTATCATGGCCTCTCCCCCTTACGGGAACACGAAATAAAACAGCGCGGTAAACAGACAATCCGCCGCGATTATTAAAATAAATGACGTGACAACAGAAAGTGTTGTGGATTTACCAACGCCTTCG
>CAZBAQ010000020.1:0-9880 GCA_964489855.1 uncultured Planctomycetia bacterium
CGCCATTTTTCTGAATTTTACCTGCTCCACCTCGTGCTTTGTCTTTTTCATTTCCTTGAAGAGTTGGTGCTCGATAGGCATGCCATGGCAGTCCCAGCCAGGCACGTACGGCGAGTCAAACCCAGCCATTGTCTTGTATTTTACGACGATGTCCTTCAGGGTTTTGTTCAGGGCGTGGCCGATGTGGATATTGCCGTTGGCGTATGGCGGGCCATCGTGCAGTACGTACTTTGGCGCGCCTTTGCGCAGCTTGCGGATCTTCGCGTAGATATCCTGCTTCTCCCACTCCGCGAGTATGCGCGGCTCCTTGTCAGGCAGGTTGCCCTTCATGGGAAAATCCGTTTTTGGCAGATTCAGCGTCTTCTTGTAATCCACGATCCCCTCTTGAAAGTGGTCGAGGCGAAACCTCGACCACCCTTTGGTCGAGGTTTCGCCTCGACCAACTCGAACACTATATATATTTCCCGATTATTATATCCAGGTCCTTTTTTACGCGGGCCGGGATCAATTTTTTATCAGTTATAATAGCGTACTTCAACGCGTCTTTGCAGGCGCATTTTCGCCCGGACTTTGCAAGCTCAGGCACGATCTTTTTGACCAGTTTTTTTGCTGTCGCGGCATTTTTGGTAAGATTTTCTATTACCATCTCGATTGTGACTATCTCCTCGTGCCAGCAGTCATAGTCAGTGACAAACGCCACAGTAGCATAGCATATCTCTGCCTCGCGCGCAAGCCTTGCCTCCGGCATATTGGTCATGCCTATAATGTCCATGTCCCAGGATTTATAAAGCCGCGACTCGGCCTTTGTTGAAAACGCCGGGCCCTCCATATTAAGGTAAGTGCCTTTATTGTGCATTGCGAGGCCCAGGTCCTGGCCAGCATTGTAAATCACATTTTTCAGATCCGCGCAGACCGGCTCTGCAAAGCTTATGTGGCCGACTATGCCATCGCCAAAGAATGTGGTCTTGCGGGCCTGATTTGTCCTGTCAACAAACTGGTCTGGCAGCACGATGTCGAGCGGTTTGAGCTCTTCCTTGAAACTGCCCACCGCTGAAATTGAAATAATCTGCTCAACGCCGAGCTTTTTCATGCCGTAAATATTGGCCCTGTAGTTCAGTTCTGTGGGCAATATCCTGTGGCCCCTTCCATGCCTTGGCAAAAATACGACTTCCGCACCCTCTAGATTGCCGGCAATATAACTATCTGAAGGCTCTCCAAAAGGAGTAGCCACTTTTGTCTTCTTTATATGCGTTAGCCCGTCTATCTGGTACAGCCCGCTGCCGCCTATGATCCCTATCCTTGCCATCCCGCCTCCTTATCTGACAAACTTGACACGCACGATTTGTCAGATTAGCTAGTGAGGGACCTGGATCTCCTGCAGGCTGCGCTCACAGCCTGTTTTACAATGCGCTCCAAGCCCTTTTGTTTGAATATTTTTAAAGCCGCCTCAGTCGTGCCGCCTTTTGACGCGACCTTTTTGATGAAATCCTGCATTGATATGCCGGCGCTAGAAGCAGATGCTGCTGCGCCGATAAATGTAGCCATTGCCAGTCTTTTGGCAAGCGACTTTTGCAAACCGCATGAACGTCCTGCCTTTTCCAAAAGATCTGTAAACAAAAAGTAATACGCTGGCCCGCTGCCGCTCACGCCAGTTACAGCGTCCATAAGCGATTCCCTGACCTCCACGACCTCGCCAAGACCTGTGAAGATCTTACGCGCCACAACCACGTCATTTTTATTGGCAAGTCTGCCTTTTGCAATCGCAGAAATACCCATGTCTACCATGGCAGGCATGTTAGGCATTACCCTGATGACCCTTGCGCGCCGTCCCAGCGCCTTTTCTATGTAGCCCGAACTCACGCCAGCAGCTATTGAAATAACCAGTTTACCTTTAATATAAGGCCTTATCTCCGCCAGAACACCTTTAATATGCTGCGGCTTTACAGCAATGATAACTACTTTTGAACGCATGGCCAGATCAATATTGTCGGCCGCCTTCATAATGTGCCGCGCTTTTTTAAAACGCAGCCTGCCAGGAACAGTATCGCTTATAAGAATCTTCTTTTTAATACGCAATGCTATTGCCTTGCCCATATTTCCTGCGCCGATTATACCTATCATAAACACCTCTCTTGCTTAAGGTTACAAATCGTACGTGTCGCGTTTGTAAACTTAGAAGTAGTCGGAGAAGAGGGAGCGGATCCTGGACACGACGCGACTCGCCTGCCTCGGGTTCTTCCGCAGTCGCTCCAGCCTGCCGTACCTCGCGAGTCCCAGCGCGCACGCGAAATTCGTGTCGCGCAACTCCCCGGCCTCGCGGATCCTCGCCATCTCCACAGGCACCTTAAACACACCCTCCACTGCCTCTATAAATCCGTCCATGCGCGAAGGCCCGCCCAGTATACGTATGTGCGGCAGATGCTCGCTCTGCTTTAAAAAAGGCCCTACCTTTTTATAGACCTCCTGCGCTATTTCTTCGACCTTTGGAAACAAGAGATTCGAGATCTCGCGCCTTGAAATAACGCCTGGCCTGCGGCCTGTATCAGGCCGGGCACCGGAGCTATCCTCTTCAGAATCTACCCAGTTTCCCCCCGATCTATTACGATCAGACTGAGTATCTTCCTGCCCCGGACCCGACCAATGTTTTAATAAAGGTATCGAGACCTCGCTATTATCAAAAAAATCCTGCCCTTCCCTTGCAATAACACCATGCCTTATCCTTAATTCCTCTGCCTCCTCAAACATTATCCTCAATTTTTCCTGCAGCAACAGGGTCAGATCATTGCTCCCGAACGGAAAATAAAAAGAGTCCCTTAATTTCTGATTCATAAATAAAGACGCCTCTGCGTGATCCTTGCCAATATCAATTACGACAGCACCCTCGTCCAGTTCCTTATTATCAAAAATCGCGAGCGACGTGCCTGAGCCGGAAGTAACCAGGTCTTCCACCTCGCAGCCAGCCATGTTCACGGCCTTTGTAAGATTCTGCAGCACGCTCACCAGCGATGTAATAATATTCAGATCCACGTCAAGCTTTGAGCCAAAAAGCCCGAGCGGCTCAGATATCTCCATTTTATCGTCGATATAAAACCTCTCGGGCACGAGATGGATCACCTCGCGGTCCAGACTCATCGCGATAAGCTTTGCTGACTCAATACATCTTTTCAGATCCCGCTCTGTTATCTCGCTGGGCCTATCCGAGATATGTATGGAACCGCGGCTCTTGAACGTCCTTATATGCATGCCGGAAATATTGACAATGACCTTCCTGGCCTTGCAGCGCGCGATTGCCTCTGCCTTTGAAACAGCCTCTTCTATGGCGTCTGAGACTTGGCTGAGGTTAGAGACAACGCCTTTTGAAAAACCCCTCGTGTGCGACTCTGCGAATCCCAAGATCTTTTCCATTGCGTGAAAAGGCTCGTTCTTTTTCACCTTTGGCCGGCTTTCCTCAGGCCCGGCAATGAGCGCGCGAATCGATGAAGCGCCAATATCTAAACCGCACACAATATCAGGATGCATATCTCCTACCTCGGCCCCACTATCGGGTCCTCGAACCGCAGATCAATATATTTAAACTCGCCTATGTCCTTGCCTATCTGGTCGAGCACTGTTGTCAGGATCTTTAGCCTGTTGGAAAAATCAGAATTACCTATTTTTATTTCAACGCCCTCCTCGTCAAAGTAAAATGAAAAATTGCCCGGGTCAGCTATATCAACGAGTTTCAGCTTGTACCTTGACAGCGCGGGGATCGAATTTATCTTCTTTATTAGGCCGAGCGCCTTTCCGATATTCTCTTTTTCAAACCCGCTGAATTTAGACGCCTGCACCTTTGCGAGATTTGTCACGACCCCTCTTATGATAGGAAAACCTGGATCTGCAAAGTTTTTGACATCCGGAAGTATCACGCCTTCCTCGTCCACGAAATAATACCTGTCAGAGCGGATCTGCGCGATCGGCTTGCGCAGGACGGCGTTGACGATCAATTTATTAGGCAAAAGTCGTCTCACCACCACATCCTTGAGCTCCACGTGCGTAGACTCTATGCCTTTTTTCAGCTTTTTCAGGTCCATGAAAAATATGTTGGAGCCCACGATGTCCTCGCCGGCAATATCAGCGAACGACAGGTCGCGAAGAAAACCTTTTTCATCATAGAGCTTCACCTGGATCCCTTTGACCGCGAAATGGTCTGACTCGCCAAACATAAATTTCAGTTTCACGAACCCGGCGCCGATCACGCCTACTATCATGACGGCGACTAAAAATTTGACGATAGACCCAAGCCGCGCAGACGGCTTTCGCGATAAACTCACCCTTCTCCTTAGACGCACTTTTTGTCTTCTGACTTTTACCATAATGTAGACTCCATGATTTTTAAAATAAGTTTTTCAAAATCGACCCCGGCTGCCTGCGCTGCCTTTGGAAGCAGGCTTATCTCTGTAAGTCCCGGCACCGTATTTACCTCCAGCACCACTGGCGCGCCGCTGTCTGCAACTATCATGTCTACCCGCGAAAAAAAACGCGCGGCCAGGGCATTGTGGGCTGCGAGCCCTATTTTCTGGCACTCCAGGTATTTGGCCTTTCCAATTCGAGCAGGCACTATGTATTCCGTAAGGCCTTTCTGATATTTTGCCTCAAAATCAAAAAACCTTTTCTTTGGCACGACCTCGACTATCGGCAGGGCCTTGTCCTCTAGTATGCCCACTGTTATCTCGCGGCCCTTCACGTATTCCTCGACAATCACACCTTCGCTGTATCTAAATGCTGTTAAAAAGGCTTTCTGAAAATCGTCTTCTCTGTCAATTATCGAGAGACCTATGCTTGAGCCCTCGCAACAGGGCTTTATAACAAGCGGCGTGCCTAATTCCTTAAAATATACACGGCCCCCGGCCCCTTTGTCAAGCTCGGGCTTATATATTACTTTATATTGCGGCACAGGGATACTATTGGATTCAAACAGGACTTTTGAGCTGGCCTTGTCCATGCCGAGTCTCGAGGCATTGACCCTGCTCCCTGTATACGGTATTTTCATTTTTTCAAGGATCTCCTGTATCTGGCCGTCCTCGCCAAACCCGCCGTGGAGCGCTATAAATGCAGCGTCTATATTCAAAGACTGGATCTTTTCTGCAACGCGCTCCTTGTAGCCGTTCATGTCCTGCGCCTTCTCCAGTTCGACAGGCACTGCGTCTATACCTTTATTTAACAGGGCCGCGCACACTGCCTTTCCTGACTTTATGGATATGTCTCTTTCAGCAGAAGGTCCGCCCATTAATACGCCGACTCGTTTTTTCATAATACCCTTATTTCCAGCTCCAGATCTATGCCGAATCTTTCCCTGACGTTTTTTCTCGCGAGCTCCAAGAGCTCCATCACGTCGTCCGAACTGGCGCTTCCTGTGTTCACGATAAAATTCGCATGCTCTCCGGAGATCCTGGCGCCGCCTATTGTCCTGCCCTTCAGGCCGCACTCTTCTATTAATCTGCCGGCAGGCCTGGCAATGTCCGGATTTTTAAAAACACTCCCTGCTGTCAGCATTCCTGTAGCGCACATCCATTTGCGTTTCTCCATATATGCATTTATTTTTTTCTCTATAGATGCGCTTCTGTCTTTTTTCAATCCGATCCTGGCGCCTAACACGCATTTGGAGTCCAGGCCGGACGAGCGATATTTAAAATCTATCTCACGTCTTTTAATATTCCGCGTCTTCATGGTCTTCATGTCCAGGACATCCACGTCTATGATTATGTCTTTTACCTCATTATATTTTTCAGGATCTTTGATGTCGCGCACACCGGCATTCATAAAAATCGCGCCGCCGAACGAACCTGGAATGCCCGCGAGAAACTCACAGCCGCTTAAGCCTGCGCGCGCGGTTTCGCTCACGAGCCGCAAGATCGCCACTGCGGCGCCGACCTTGAGAACACCAGTCCCTTCCGCCTCCATGCTGTCAAAACCCTTGCCCAGCCTAACCACGACTCCATCAAAGCCGCTCGCCTGCGCCAGTACGTTGCTGCCCCTGCCGAGTACGACCACGGGTTTGCGCGCCTCCGCCGCCAGACCGACCGCCTCCAGGACCTCGTCCACGTCCTCTGCCTCGACCCAGCAAAACACAGGCCCGCCGAGCCTCAAACTCGTGCACCCTGAAAGCATCTTCCCGTATTCCCGTCCCATCACCCATCCCTTATCTGATAATCTTGACACGCGCGATTTGTTAAATTAGCGAGCAAAGGCCTTCACGATCTTCTCTGGCAGTTCGTCTATGTCGCCTGCGCCAAGCACAAACACCGCGTCCCCTGGCTTTACCACGTCCGCGAGATACCTGACTATCTCATCCTTTGGCACAAAATTAACAGACTTGTGACCGCATTCTCTCGCGCTCTCGCAAAGATCCTCTGCGCTTACTCCCTTGATCGGCGCCTCGTGCGCCGAATATATATCAGTGATCACCAGGTGATCCGCCAGGTCAAAGCATTTCCCGAATTCTCCCCTGAGATATTTTGTCCTCGAATATCTGTGCGGTTGAAAAACCGCTACGATACGCTTGCCTGAACCTTCCATTGTCTTGAGAGTAGCTTCTATCTCCGTCGGGTGATGCGCGTAGTCATCCACGATAAGGATATCTGAATCCAGGTGCGTAATAATAAATCTCCTGTTCGCGCCTTTAAAATCAGATATCGCGTTTTTTATAACTGAGAAACTCACACCCAATTTCATTGCCACAGCTATCGCGACCAGGCTATTCAATACATTATGCATGCCTATTATGGAAAGGTTCACCTTGCCTAAGACCTCGCTTTTATACACGACATCAAAACTCGAGCCCTCCAGGCCCTTGAGTTCCACATCGATCGCCCTTACATCCGCGTCTTTTGAAAGGCCGTATCTGACGATCTCTTTGGAACTTTTATCCGCGACCGCCCTCACCTTGTCGTCATCAATGCAGACAAAGACGCAGCCCTCATCCTTTGTATTCTCTATAAATCGCGAGTAGGCCTCGAGTACATTGTCCATGTTTTTGTAATAATCCATGTGTTCGGCGTCTATGTTGGTGACGACGCTGTACAAAGGATTCACCAGAAGGAATGAGCCGTCTGATTCATCAGCCTCTGTCACGACTATATTGCCTTTGCCGTGTCGGGTGTTTCCGTTCAGAAATTCCACATCCGCCCCTATAAATACCGTGGGGTCTATGTCCGCCTTTATCAATAAATACGAGACAAGCGATGTAGTCGTGGTCTTCCCGTGCGCGCCTGAAACTGCCACGAGATTTTTATTGTCTAGGAGCATGTTCAACGCTTCTATTCGGCGGATCACGGCTATGTTCCTGCGCCGCGCCTCCTGCATCTCTGGATTGTCCTCATTTATGCACGAGGAGTAGACTACGATATTCGCGCCAGCCACATTTTTGACAGAATGCGATCCCTCGACACGTATGCCCATGGCCTCTAATCTGTCAGTGATTTTTGTCTTTTTTATATCAGAGCCCTGGACCCTGTAGCCGCGCCCGTGAAAAGATTCTGCCAGGCCGCTCATACCAGCCCCGCCTATTCCTACAAAATGGATGACCTTTTTCTTTTTTATCTTCATCCAAGCACCGTTTTCATTAAAATCCCGGCCGAGTCCATTGTGGAGTCATCCTTTAATCTACCAGACATCTCGCTGAGTAAATCCTTATCCATGAACTTTACCACAACATCCCGCAGTTTTTCTGGCTCCAGCCTCTCTTCCTCAATCAAAACCGCAGCGCCCCGCTCCTCCAGCACCTTTGCGTTAAGACGCTGGTGCCCGTTGCCATGAGGGTAAGGCACCAGTATCGCAGGTTTGGCCAGATGTAATAATTCTGACACGGTCGTTGCGCCTGCTCGCGCAATTACAAAATCGCATTCGCTATAGAGTAAGGCCATATCTTCTGTAAAAGAAAAAACCCTGTTCTTTATACCTTTATTATTATAGGAGCGTTCTACCTCATCCCTATCTCTCTGTCCTGACAGGTGGATCACCTCAAACTCCTTTTTTCTGCTATCGTCCATGAGCCTGATCGCCTCTGGTATAAGTTTATTCAATGCATGCGCGCCCTGGCTCCCGCCCATTACAAGGATCGTAAATAAATTTCCCTTTTTCCAGCGCTCATCCAGTTCCTTGCGCAGGGGATTTCCAGACACGATGATCTTTGGCTCGAATCTTTTCAAATACTCCCTGGTCTCTGAAAAACTCAGCGCGATCCTTGTGACAAATCTCGCCAGGATCCTGTTTGTCTTTCCCGGGTACACATTCTGCTCGTGGATCACTGTCTTTATCCTGAACAGGCTTGCCAGTAATATTATCGGGCCTGATACATACCCGCCAAAACCTATTGCCGCCTCAGGCCTGAATTTCAACAAGAGATACAGGGACTTTATAGTGCCGGCCGCGAGCATTGTTAAAAATTTCAAAATAGCTACAGGGTTTTTTGACACTAGCGGCACAACGCAAAGCGTCCTGAAATCTATGTTTCTCCTCCTTAAAATATCCCTGTCCTGGCCGCGCTGCGAAGTCACAAACATTACTTCAGCCTGCCCCTGGCCGCAAAGTTCCTGCGCCAGTCTTATTGCCGGAAACAAATGCCCGCCAGTCCCTCCTGCCACTATCAATACCTTCATAAGCCTTCAGCTTTCAGCTGTCAGCTTTCAGCAGCTGATGGCTGAAGGCTGATAGCTGAAAGCTCATTTATTATTCGCGATATTTAATAGAAGCGCCACAGCCACCATGTTAAAGATAAGCGCAGTGCCGCCATAGCTTATAAATGGCAATGGCAGGCCCTTTGTAGGTATGGCGCCTGTTGAAACCGCGATGTTTATGATCGCCTTTAGCGCGATACTCACAGTAATGCCCATGGCCAGAAATCTCGCGAACAGGTCCCTTGCATTGATCGATATCTTTATACCCTGCCAGAGAAATATGCTGAATAATATTATTATACCAAGCGTGCCTATAAGCCCCAGTTCTTCCCCTATTATTGAAAAAATAAAATCCGTGTGGACCTGCGGAAGATAAAAAAGTTTTTGTCTCGAACACCCCAGACCTAATCCAAAGATCCCTCCTGCGCCGAGCGCCAGAAACGACTGCACTATCTGAAAACCAGACCCTTGAGCGTCACTCCACGGGTCAAGGTATCCCATGATACGCCTTAACCTGTACGGCACACTGAATATCAAAAAATAAAGCGCGGGAAGCGACGCAGCGATAAAAGGAAATACGTGCGCTATGTTCGCGCCTGCGACAAAAAGCATGATCATGGAGACCGCCAAAATCACAACCGCGCTTCCCAGGTCAGGCTGCAGGAGTATCAATAAAACAACAGCGCCTGCCATGGCCAGCGGAGGAAAAAACCCGTAGAAAAAATTCCTGATATGCGCCTGTTTCCTATCCAGGATATCAGCCATATAAACAATCAAAAATAATCCTGCAAACTCTGACGGCTGAAATCCCAGAAACCCTATCTTTATCCATCTCCTTGCGCCGCCTGCCTCCCGACCAATGCCGGGCAAAAGCACAAGCAATAGACTTAAAATCGAAAATCCCAATAAGACCTTTGAGTACTTTTTTATATACCTGTAATCGCACCTGAGGACAAGCCCTGCCACGAATAAGCCTATTATAAAATGCGCCAGCTGCCTCTTCAGATAAAACGCGCTGTCACCAAAATTCTCGTACGCATAACAGCTCGAGGCAGAATAGACCATGACTATGCCCACGCATATCAGTATTGTCGTCGCTACCAGCAACCTCTGCGCCTCTTTCTTCACACCGCCCTCTATCTGTCAGATGTTCAAGGCTAAGCCTTGAACAGATGTTCAAGGCTTAGCCTTGAACACAGCTCCTTAAAAATCCTGCCGCGTTCCTC
>CAZBAQ010000021.1:0-9828 GCA_964489855.1 uncultured Planctomycetia bacterium
TCCGGAGCAGGCAGGTCTGAGAAAAGCATTGGAATTTTTTGCGGGCATGGTTCGCCGGAGAGCTATATACAGGCGAGAGCAAAAAATTACACTGAGCGAGGTTGCCTCGCTGGGGCAGCCGAGTGTCTTTTTGAAGACCTGCCTGCTCAGGACAGACTCTAGGATTTCTATTCCATTTGTGGCACTGATATGTTATCTTATTATTAAACCTACGGAGGGGATTATGAAGGCATTTTATTTTGCGTTAGCGACAGCGGTTGTATGGGGGGCTGTGCCTATACTGGAGAAGATGGGGGTCTCAAGGATAGCGCCTTTGGCAGGGGTGCTTATACGTTCGTTCGGAGTCATAATAGGACTTTTTATACTGGCTATATTCAATAATGACGCGCTGAGGCTCGTGTTCAAGGCAGACCCCCGCACGATATTTCTGCTGGTAACCAGCGGGATCATGGCGAGTATCGTAGGCCAGCTATTTTTTTATAATGCGCTTAAGATAGGCGAGGTCTCAAAACTTGTGCCAATAGCAGGGACATATCCATTGTTTGCGTTTTTGTTGGGAGTTATTTTTCTGGGAGAGGGGTTTACGCTCGTTAAGGCAGGTGGCGTGATATTTGTAGTAGTAGGCCTATTTCTATTGAGATAAGTAAGAAACTATGCTAAACTTTTTATTATAAATTACAGGGATGCATGTTATGGAGACGATCAGGATAGCGCTTGCGCAGATAAATACGGTGGTGGGGGATCTTGTGGGAAATACAAAAAAGGCATTGTTGTGCATAGAGCGCGCAGCTGAAAAGGATGCGGATATTGTTGCGTTTCCGGAGCTTACCATAACCGGATACCCTCCAGAAGACCTGGTTTTAAAACCTCATTTTATAAAAGAAAACCTCGAATGCCTGGACGCTATTAAAAAGGCCACAAAGGATATGGTGGCGGTCGTGGGTTTTGTGGATCAGGATAAAAAAGGCGTCTATAACAGCGCGGCAGTTATCAGCAACAAAAAAATCTATTACAAATATCATAAAATGGAACTGCCCAATTACAGCGTCTTTGATGAAAAAAGATATTTTAAGTCAGGTACAGGAAGCGCCCTTTTGAAGACCAGAGATTTTTCGTTTTGCGTCAATATATGCGAGGACATATGGGTCTCAAGAGAAGACCCTACGACAAAACAGGTTTTGAAACAGGCGCAGTTCCTCGTAAATATTTCGGCTTCCCCGTATCATGTAGATAAGGTCAGGGAGAGGCATGCTGTATTGGTTAAAAAGACAGATAGCTTCAAACTCCCTATCGCCTACTGCAATCTTATCGGCGGTCAGGATGAGCTGGTTTTTGACGGCAGGAGCGCTATCTTCAGTAAAGACGGCAAGCTTATTTCACAGGCAAAGGCGTTTGAGGAAGATCTCTTATTTTGCGATTTACCAATCGCGCCTCCCAGGACTATAAAGACACAGGCAGAGAGCATAACCATAGATTATGCAGCTAAAAAGAAAAAACGTGCTTTGCCCAAGCGGACTGTTAAAGAGATAAAAGTAATCGAAGAGATATATTCCGCCCTTCTTGTAGGTATTCGTGATTATGTAAAAAAGAATAATTTCGAAAAAGCGACCTTTGGTCTTTCAGGGGGCATAGATTCCGCGTTGGTGGCGGCCCTTGCAGTAGGTGCCCTGGGAAAGGCAAATGTTTTGGCTGTTTCAATGCCTTCGAAATATTCCTCAAAAGAAACCCAGGATGATGCGGTCAAGATCGCCAAAAATCTTGGGATAAGGCTTGCAAAGGTAAACATAGATAAGGTCTTTCAGTCGTATATCGATACATTGAGCAGTCACTTTACCGGTATGGATCCTGATATAACAGAAGAAAATATACAGGCGAGAATACGTGGTAATATCTTAATGGCGTTTTCAAATAAATTCGGGTGCCTGGTACTTAATACCGGGAATAAAAGTGAGACAAGTGTTGGATACTGTACATTATATGGGGATATGGCAGGAGGATTCGCGGTTATCAAGGACATACCCAAGAATCTTGTCTATGAATTGGCAAGGCATGTGAATAATAGAAGAGGAAAAACTGTTATCCCTGATGGTGTTTTTAAAAGGCCTCCTTCTGCGGAATTGAGGCCTGGCCAAAAGGACCAGGATAGCCTGCCCCCTTATAACATACTGGATGAGATTATTGGTTTGTATATTGAAGAAGGCCGTTCGTTTAATGATATTGTAAAGAAAATAGGCAAAAAGGATGTTGTTAAAAAGGTATTAAGGATGATCGATGCGAATGAGTACAAGAGACGCCAGGCGCCGCCTGGCATAAAGATTACCATGTGTTCATTTGGGAAAGACAGACGCATGCCAATTACGAATAGATATTCGGAGGCGTGATATGAAACAAATGACAAGCGAAGAGATATTTTTAAGCGTGGTTGGAAGGATAAATACGTATTTGATTGTACTGGGTGTGGCCTTACTCGTGTATTTTCTTCTCAAGACGAAGGTCGATATATTTTTGTTTTTGCTGGCGATCTTCAATATGCTATTCGCGCTCCTTTCTTACAAGCACCTTGCAATAACCAACAGACTTGCCATTGAGTTGGAGCGGGCAAGAGGCGTGCTGGGAGATGTCTCAAAGGAGATGCGCGAGATACATCCGGATTTGCCACGTTAAATGCTTAAACGTCTGTTTTTATTAATACCCCTAATATTCTTTTCTTTTTTGACCCAGTCTTGTTTCTCGGACAAGGACCTTTCTTTAAGCGCGGAATCCGCTGTCCTGATAAGCCCCTTTATAAAAAGGACCATATATTCCAAGAATCCTCATCTCAGGTTTGCGCCTGCCTCTACCACAAAGATAATGACAGCGCTCGTTGTTTTAAAAAATTCACATCTCAATAAAAAAGTAGCTGTGAGTAAATTCGCGAGTTCCATGGAGGCCTCAAAGGTATATATTAGAGAGGGGGAGGAGTATCTCATCGAGGATCTACTAAAAGCGCTTCTTTTGAATTCAGGAAATGATGCCAGTGTCGCGCTCGCTGAGGGCGTGGCGGGTTCAGAGGAAGAATTTGTAAAGATGATGAACATGACCGCGCAGACAATAGGCGCGAAGAACACAAGTTTCAAGAATTCCAACGGCCTGCCGGCAGAAGGCCAGTATTCGACGGCGTATGACATGGCCCTGATAGTGCGTGAGGCGATGAAATACAGAAAGTTTACAGAGATCATGGAGATTAAAGAGGACGAGATAGAAGAAGCGGACAGTGGCAGGACAATAAAACTGAAGAGTCACAATAAGAGCCTGTGGAAGGATGCGCCGTATCTGATTTTAGGCAAGACCGGATATACAAAAAAGGCCAGGCATTGCTTTGCCGGATATATCCAGTATAATAAATGGCGTAAGGTCATAGTGGTAATATTAAAAAGCGGGAGTTTATGGAAGGATTTAGAATCACTGGCAGAGGCAGGATCTTAATATTATTCGCGTTTCTTGTTTTAGCATGTCGGGTTTCTTATGCAGCGCCTGCGTATGGTACACATATGCCTGAGAAAAGGCATTTTGCATGCGGGCTGGAAGGAAATTTTCTTATAGACAGGAATCTGGATAATGATGAGGGCGCTACGAATGGCAACAGATATTTCTTTACACTCTCCTACGGGATCTTTGAATGGCTTTGTTTTGACGGCAAGGCAGGAGTAGGAGATATACACTGGGACAGGACTAAAGGGAATGACGACCTGGATTATAACACAAACTTTGCAGGGGCGTATGGATTCAGGATAAGAGGATACGAGAATGAAGACTTGGGGATAAAGAGCGTTGTTGGATTTCAGCATATAAGCGTGCATCCAGACGCGAAGAATCGGGGTGGCGAGAAACACGAAACAATAATAGATGAATGGCAGGGGAGTATAATTGTTTCCAAGGATATAGGAAGCCTTGTCCCGTATTTAGGTGGAAGATACGGGACCTGCGATTTTGTAAAGTGGGTCAATGAACAGGACAGAAAACGTATCCAGTCAGAAGAGTATTACGGTGTCATTGTGGGAATAGATTACTGGCTTAGCGACAGGACAAAGCTGAATTTAGAAGGCGTTTTTCTGGACGGCGAGGAATTCGCAATCGGCTTGGCCCACGATTTTTAATCTCTTATCTGACAAATCGTGCGTGTCAAGATTGTCGGATTAGAAGGTGAGGATCGAGGGGAAGGCGTTTTTCAGGTAGAGGATATCAGGTTGTTTTTTGAAATGCTGTTTTATAAATGCGCGAGCCTCTTTAGTATCTTTGAAAGATAAGAACGGCAGGCCTTTGTTTTTATATAGGTAAGCCTTTTTTGATATGAATCCCAATTTGGCTTTTTTCATGGCCTTTGCCACCATATACGCCCGGTGTTCTCCTGCAAGACAACCTCTTTTTTTGACCTCTTTTATTAATTTTCCGGACGATCTCATTTTTAGAATTTTATTCATGAAACGTCTTTCTCCAAGACCTTTTCCAAACCCTTCTTCCAGTCTCGCCTTTACAAGAATCAGGGAGTTTTTCTTTAAAACGCTTCCCTTTGCATTCGCTACATAGTTAAAGGCGCGTGATGCCTGGTAGATATTCACGCCTTTTTCTTTAGGTATATCGCATATTATAACGTCAAATGTCTTGTTTATTTTTTTCTCAAATATTTTTTGGGAGCATTTAACGGCTTTTTTGAATGATATGGCAGGTTTACCCCAGAATGTTTTATTATTTACTATATTTAGCGAGTATCTGACAGGAAGCAGATTTGAGGCCTCATCTATGAAATCCCTGAAAGGATTATTTTTTATCGAGCATATCCTTGTCCCGGGATCATCAAGGAATCTCGGGTGATGCGTGGCGTTTATTGTTTTTTCACCTGCCAGGCCTATTGATACTACCTTTGTCCCGCCGCTATATCCTGCATATAGATGCGGCTCTACTACACCGACAGTTATTATTGAATCAGCAGTTTTTAATTTTTTATTTAAATATACAGGTATGCCTTTTTTTGTTTTTCCAAAGTACGTGGCTGATCTATGATCGTGTACGCTTATCTTTACCCGATTTGCGATGTTTCCAAGGTTGGTTTTTATCTCCTTTTTTGTGGGTGGCCGGTGTAGGCCCGTGGCTATTATTATCTCTATATCCTGTCCCTTTAATTTAGCCAGGACAGACGGAAGCACTTTTTTCAAATGCGCTTCTCGCGTAAAATCAGGCACAGCTATTATGGTCTTCATGATATTTTGATTCCCGCTTTCGCGGGAATGACAGATTATTTCAGCAGGTCCTTTGAAAATATGTTGTCGAGGCCCAGGATGCATGCCGGGTCCAGGGATCTTTTAAGCATTGCCATCTCTTCCAGGGCCTTTCTCCCGTACATCGCCTCTAAAAAGGCATGTTTTAGCTTGCCTATGCCGTGTTCTGCTGAAACCGTTCCTCCCAGACCCACTGCTTTTTTTACAAATTCCATATATACAGAGCGGCTTTTAACGAATTCTGCCTCTGTTTTTGGAAGTAGATTCACGTGCATGTGGTTTTCTCCTATGTGGCCGAATATTACAAAATCTATATTAGAAGAAAGGAGTTTTTCTTTATAGAATTCGAACATCTCGTCGAATGCATTTTCAGGCACCGCGATATCTGTCCCTACCTTAGGGAGCTTATTACGTTTTACGATCTCGTTTATTGTCTCTGGCAGGGCATGCCTGAATTCTTTCAGTTTTTCCCTTTCTTTTTCAGAATCTGCAAAATATGATCTTTCAGGGTCGAAGTTATATTTTTCCAGTAGATCCATCCATGAGTCTATGGTCTTGGCCTCAGCCTCTTTTTTATAATCCTGCTCAAAATAGACCATGGCCTTTGAATCTGGAGGAATATTTTTATGTTTAGTGCGTAGTAAATCCAATGAGTTTACATCCATATATTCGAGCGAAAGCGCCTGTTTGGATCTGGCCTCTTTCGCAAAACTTAGCGCGTCTTTTTCGCTTGGGAAGAAATTGAAAAAACTCATTACCGGACCGGGGTTTTTACCTATGGCCACATCTGCCTCTAAAATAAGACCCAAGGTGCCCTCATGGCCTATGAAAAGATCCATGATATCCATATCATCTTTTACATAATATCCTGCCGCACTTTTTATGACCGGCATAGAGTAAGAGGGGATCCTTATTTTTTTATTTACTGATTTTAACAATACGGTCTCACCTTTTTTGGCAAAAGACTCCCCCCGTTTTATATCCAGGATATCGCCTGTTGACAGCGCTATCCTTAATCTTTTTATGTAATTACGCGTAGGGCCATACCTAAACCCTTTTGCGCCGCTTGCGTTTGTGGATATGGTGCCGCCCAAAAATGCGTTTGGTTCTGTGGGATCAGGCAGATACGCAAGCCCTTTTTTAGAAAGCCCTGTCTGAAATTCAGACAATCTTACGCCTGGCTGGAGAGTCGCAAAAAGGTTTTTTTCGTCAATGTTTATAATTTTATTTAGCGAGTCTGTCGCCAGGATCGAACCGCCAAAAGGCACCCTGGCACCGGTTACGCCTGTTCCTCCTCCAGAGATCGTAAGAGGAGTTTTTCTGCTGGCAGCATCCCGCAGTATATCTATAGTGTCTTTTTCATTCTCAGGCTCGAGCAGTTCCTCAGCATGTCCGCCACGCAGGCCTGATTCGTCCTCAAAATAACACTTGATAATGTCGGGATCCCTCTTTATAATCATATCTATAATCTATCATAAGCGATAAAGT
The DNA here is from genome assembly GCA_964489855.1 of uncultured Planctomycetia bacterium. Classification (GTDB taxonomy): domain Bacteria; phylum Omnitrophota; class Gorgyraeia; order Gorgyraeales; family Gorgyraeaceae; genus JAHIPS01. The sequence continues at coordinate 6,744 of CAZBAQ010000021.1, forward strand.
TAGGAAAGTAAAATGATAAAACCTAATCCTTTTACGCCTCAGTCAGGCTGGGAACCTCGGGTATTTGGCGGCAGGGATCAGGATCTGTCGGCCTTTAAATCTATCCTGGAAGAAGTTGTATCGTCAAGACCCAATCATTTAATAACACTGGGAGAATGGGGCATTGGCAAGACTTCTTTATTAAAGCAATTCAGAAGGATAGTTCAGGAAGCAGGATATCCTGCGTGCATGTGTTCAATGTCCGGATTTACCAAAGGCGATAAGCCCATGGATGCGATCTATCTTATTGCTGAAGAGATGCTCATGGGTTTTCCTAAGGCAGGTCTGGATCCGGAAAGATTTTTAGGGTTATTTTCAAAAAAGAAGACACTTCTCCAGGCGCAGACCCAGTTTACAAAGTTTCTGCTTGAGCTGTGGAAGACATTGGATGCAAGATTAGCAGTGGTCCTGGTGGATGACCTGCAGAATCTTTTGCCTATATCAAATACGATAGATATCCTGAGAGCGGTTTTAAGCAAAGAAGAGATTATTCAGAATACGAAGTTTCTATTCGTGCTTTCCTCCACTCCTGCGGGCTGGTCGACTTTTTTGGACAAGCATGATCCTGTGGGCAGGTTTTTCAGGAAGCGGCTTAATGTCGAGAGTCTGGACAGGGAGGACGTTACAAGGACCGTAGGTAGGACCCTCGAAGATACAGGCGTTGAGTTTAGTGAAGGCGTAAAGGAGAGAATCTTTGAATATACCGGAGGCCATCCTTACGAGGTGCAGCTTTTATCAAGCCATCTCTACGACGGCCAGATAGAAGGTAAAGTCAGCGATGGCTCGTGGGGCAACGCATTAAATAATACATTAAAGGAATTGGGCAGGGATTATTTTAGCATGTTGCTTGCCAGGGCGAGCGACAGAGAAAAGGAGCTATTAAAGATATTGGCTGAAGAGAAGCGGGCTATTTCAATAAAAGAGTTCAGGGAGATGATGATAGTGGGGCCTCATGCCAGGAGATTTCCTATTGCGAATATCAAAAATTTTCTTTACAGATTGGAAGAAAAAGGTATCATAATAAGGGATCAGAAAGGTTCTTTTGATATACCTGACAGGATGTTCAGGGAATTTGTTCTGAGAAAGGAGAATGGGAAATGAACGTTAAAGTAGATGCGGAGTTGTGCGTTGGTTGCGGTCTATGCGTGAATACTTGTCCGGATGTTTTTGAGATGAAGGAAGACAAGGCAGTTGTAAAGATAGCGACAGTGCCTGCTGAAAGTGAAGAATCCTGCAAGCAGTCAAAGGACGAGTGTCCTGTCGAGGCCATAATTATAGAGTAAAATTACTTTTTTTTGGATAGGATCCTTCGGAAGCAGAATATGGTGAGAGATATTATACTTAGCCAGGATATAGATAATATTAGCCAGCCGAAGACGTTCATTTATTAACCTTCCTTTGTGGCCTTTTGCGCCACGCAACCTTTACCATAATAGCGAGAACCGCAAACATCCCCAGAAGCATAAGCCGTATGCCCAGTACATACGGCTTATCGATTTGATTCACGCCTTTCATAAGTATCGTAGACATTCCCTGCTGGTAGAACCAGAAGCCTAGGATAGAGAACAGAAACAGAGGTGTTATATACTTTATTATAAATTTGTAGATTTTAGGGATCGACATATCTGCGCCGTGGTGTATCTCTTCCCATGCTTTTTCAATCCCAAACACCCAGCCGAAAAGGATCGTTTCCACTGTAGCGAAAAGCACGAGACAGAATGTGCCGCCCCAGAAGTCCAGCTCGTTTACGGCGCCGTGTTTTAAGAAAAATATAGCCGGCTGGCAGAGTATAAACGATACTATGCCAAAGATCATAACAGCCCTTTTCTTTGAGACCCTGAATTCATCCTCGAGGAACGCGATAGAGGGCTGAGCAAGAGACACAGATGATGTGATGCCGGCTAAAAATAGCAGCGAGAACCATAAACAGCCAAAGAACGCGCTTAAGGCGATCTTCTGAAATATAAGAGGCATCGTTACAAATCCTAAGTTAAATGCGCCTCTTGCTGCAATGTTCTGTATCTGGTGCGGTCCAAAAAAGATATACGCGGCCGGTATTACAATGGAGGAGCCGATTATGATTTCAGCGAATTCATTCGTGCTCGCAGCTGTCAGACCAGAAAGAGCCACGTCATCAGTCCTCTTGAGGTAACTCGCATACGTCAGTATCACGCCTATGCCTACGCTGAGCGTAAAGAATATCTGACCAGCTGCTGCGAGCCAGACCTTCGCGTCTTTTAACGCTGAAAAATCAGGATTCCACAGAAAGCCAAGCCCGTTTAATACATTCCAGCCGGGTCTCGCGGGATCAGGCGTGCCAAGCGTTAAGACCCTGACAGCGATTATCGCGCCAAATATGAAAAGTGCGGGCATCGCGAGTTTACACAATTTTTCAATGCCGCCCGAGATACCTTTGTATATGATGAAAATATTAACCGCAAATGTTACAAGGAAAAATAAATACGCGTACTGCATGCTTGAAAAGAATTCATTTTTTTCGATCCCCTGAAAGCCCCTCAAGAGAGAGACCATACTTTCCTGGTCAGCCACCTGCCCGTATTTTCCCACTGCTGAGAAAACAGCGTAGGCAAGCGTCCATGACGCTATGTAATTATAGTAGATAAATATTACAAGCGGGCCGAATATGCCTATTACGCCGAAGTATTTTATGAATCTGTTCTTTTCCCACATGGTGTGGAATATGCCGGGTGCTGTGCCGTGTCCGAACCCACCGCCGAATCTCCCGGCAGTCCATTCTATCCACATTAGAGGTATGCCTAGCAAGAGGAGGGAGATAAAATACGGTATCATGAACGCGCCGCCGCCATTCTGCGCGGCCTGCACAGGAAACCGCAGGAAATTCCCCAACCCCACAGCGCTTCCTGCAACAGCCATTATAATACCCAGTCTTGATTTCCACGTATCGCGCTTCCGCATATATAAAAATTATACTGACATAATCACGCTATGTCAATCGCTTCTAGCTCTTCAGGGTTGGGTGGCCTTCAAAAAGACGCTCGTCTGCCCCAGCGAGGCAGCCTTCGCT
>CAZBAQ010000022.1:0-9727 GCA_964489855.1 uncultured Planctomycetia bacterium
TATAATGTAAGGCTTAAAAACTTCTACGACTATGTTGGGATCACCGGGGGCCGCAGGAAACTTAGCGATGAGGTCTTTGCCGGACGCATATCAATTCAGCCGGCAAGTTCGGCTGAGGTCGCTCAATCCGTAAGGAGGGCAGGACAGTATTTTAAAATCGGGAATTTTAAAGATGCGCTGTTTGAGTCCAGAAGGGCGCTTTCAGGAGCAAGATTATTAGGTGAGGTTAATTACGACCGAACAGCAAGCGGGATAGTGGAAGAATTATTGAACCTAGAGGATTCGAGCGGCATAAGAGGCGTACCCGGCCGTATCACAAGAGATATACTCACTAGTCCGCACCTTACCGCCATCCTTAATATCGCCCTTTTCTTGATACAGGATAAGACCAAATCTCAAACAGCCCTTGCCGATAAAAAGGAAATTCCGGAGATAATAAATAGCGCATTAGAAGAAGCAGTAGTCAGGGATACCGTTGACCGCGAATTTATTGATTTTGCAGGGTATGTTATAAGGACCTTGGGCTTCAAGAGATACAGGCTCTTGAGGAACATGGGTCTCGGCGGCCCTATAAGCATATTAAGATTCTTATTTGGAGATATAGAGTCTAAAAAAGGAATGATATTGCATGCACTGGACGGAAGGACCATCAATTCTATCCACTGCGCTGTTGTGTTTACAGAAGGCATGCTGAATAATGAAAGGACGATCGAGTATCTTAGCCAGCAAGGCATAGAGTTAAAGAAGGCGCCGGTCACGGTAGAAGGCCTGGCATCTGATTTTGCAAGGATGCTTACTTACAAGGTCGAAAACGAGGATCCTGGAAAATTAAAAGAACTCTTGTCTAATTTAAAGATAGGCCTCCTGTCGTATTCTTTAGTCAATGAAGTCCTTCATGAGGTTTATGGCATAGATACTTATGGGTATAAAGTTCCCGTAGAGATGCTGTTTAATTCTCCAATAGGTTTGCCGTTTGGTTTCCAGATTGAGGGAGTCTTTGACGGCAAGCCGGTGCATCACTTTATGCTCGGAGATCTGATCACCAGTCTAAGGATGCAATATGGGGAAGGCAGAAATTTCATGAGGGTTGAGGATAGAAATGGGGCAGGCATAGTTGGGTATATAGCATTAAGAGATAAATTCAGGGAAACTACCAATGGACTAAATATCCTGAGTGTCCAGCCAGACGTCGCTTTTAAAGAACCAATCTTAAGACTTGATAGTGCTTCCCTGGGTCATATATTTGGAGGAGAGGGTGAAGTCAGCTGGAATAATGTCACTGACTTATCTAATGTCTCAGACATTGTATATAAAGGTATAGGCCGGAAACTCGCCTCTGGTCAGACCATGGAAATAGAACAAGAGGGCGCCCAAAAGACCTTGTCAGTCGAATCGGTCTTGCCCCCGCAAATAGCCGATACGGGCGCCCCTCTTGTTTCTGGTGAAGGAGAAATCGGGCTCGAGAGCGGTATAAAGCAGCATAATCTGCTATGGAGAATGTTTAACTATGGGGAGGTTAGAGAATTAGAGAAGTTAAGAGAAAAGGCCGGCCTTATATGCACTAAGACGAGCGAGTTAGCGGCTATCAGTGACCAGGAGATAAAAGATAGAATCGCGGGTTTAAAAGATATTGTTAAAGGGAGAATGAAGCAGGGCGAGAATGAAAAGGAGATACTGGATGATATCCTGCCGGATGTATTCAGCATCGTAAGAGAGACCTCGGGCAGGGTCCTGGGAAAGACGCATTACCCTGTGCAGATTATGGGCGCTATTGCCTTGCATGAACAAAAGATCGCTGAGATGGCAACCGGAGAAGGTAAGACTATTACCATCTCCCTTCCTGCCGTGTTAAACGCATTAAGCGGTTTAGGGGTCCATGTAGTTACAGCCAACCCATATTTGGCAAAGAAGGCGCTTGAGAATGATGAAAATCACGGAGGGTCTAATGATGCTGACGGGCTGGGCAAGCTGTATGAATCCCTGGGCCTTACCGCAAGTGTTATATTACCTGAAGGAGAGAGCCTTATTTATGAAGATGGCAGATTCTCCAAATGCTTAAGAGAGGAGGCATATGGAGCCGATATTGTCTATGGGACGAAGGATGAATTTGGTTTCGATTATTTAAGGGATAATATGGCATTGGATACGAAGGATCAGGTGCAAAGGGGACGCCATTATGCAATAGTTGATGAGGTAGATAATGTGTTGATAGATGAGGCAAATACGCCGTTGGTCATTTCTATTCCAGGTTCCGAAGGGTCAAAGCAGGTCTATTATGATGTTGATAAAATCATAAGAGGTTTAGAGGAAGATACAGACTACATAAAAGAGATAGAAAACGGTCAGGACATAGTTTACCTTACTGATGCTGGCTGGGAAAAGGTTGAAAAGGCCCTGGTTGAAAAAGGCCTGCTCAAGAAGGGCAGGCGTTTAAAGGCTGAAGTTAGATTAAACAGTATAGTTTCTCAGGCCCTTGACGCTAATCAGATATATAAAGAGGATGTCGATTATATAATCAAGAATAATAAAATTGTAATTGTTGATGAAGAAGGCAGGATGAAGCCGGGCAGCAGGTGGAGTTATGGGTTACAGGAGGCCGTTGAGGCAAAAGAGCATAATAATGGGAGAGATATTGAGGTAGAATCTCCTTCTACGACAGCGGCGAGCATAACCCTGCAGAGTTATCTTACTTCTTATGATGGATTAGCAGGCGCCACAGGGACTGCCAGAGAAGCCAGCGTAGAGTTCAAAGAAGTGTATGATTTGGATATAGTATCTATTCCGACAGATAAACCTGTAATCAGGAAAGACGACGCAGGTAAGATATACCGCACTAAAAAGAGTAAATATAATGCCATAATTAAAAAGCTATTGGATTGCCATGAAAAGGGTATGCCTGTATTGGTAGGCACTGCTTCTGTAGAAGAATCCGATATATTGGGCAGGTTGCTGGAAGAGAGTCTGGCTAAATCAGGGAGAAAGGTGCCTTTCAGGGTATTGAACGCAAGAAATGCAGAAGAAGAGGCCGAGATCATACAGAGGGCAGGTCAGAAGGGCGCTGTTACTATTGCCACAAATATGGCTGGCAGAGGCACTGATATAAAACTGGAAGAAGCGGTTAGGTCAAAAGGCCTGCAGGTGATAGGCACCGAATATTCTAAAGTTAGTCGTATAGACAGACAGCTAAGAGGCAGGGCCGGCAGACAGGGCGACCCGGGCAGCAGCACGTTTATGATCTCACTCGAGGATGAATTATTTAAGGTAATAGGAAAAGAAAAGACTACCAGGATAGCTGGAAGATTTAGCTGGAGGGCCGGCAGAGGGTATGATATCAAAGGCAGTATTTTTGCTAGACTTATCAATGAAGCAAGGGCAAGGACTGAAGCAGATAGTTATAAGGCAAGAAAGGGAATGGTCGAGAATTATAAAAGAATAGAGATAGACAGGGGCATCATCTATGGTCAAAGACAAAGGATCCTCGAGGTAAAGGATATCAATGATGTATTAATGGGTATTGCGAGGACAGCACTGGATAAGAGGGGCAATGAGATCTTAAAGGAAAGGATAAAGACATTAGGAGAACAAGAAGTCAGACGCCTTATCCTTAGCTCAATAGATACAAATTGGATAGATTATCTTTCTAATATTGAGATCTTGCAGTCTCAGGGATTTAGCTCAGGCGACGAAAATAAGGACCGGTCTCGATTTATAAAAGAGGCCTCCCTGGCATTTAATGAAATGCAGGAGGGGATTCAAAATGATATATTCGGGAAAATAATTAAAGGCGAACAATATCATGAGTTAGAAAAGGCTGCTATAGAGAGGGCTGAAGAAAGAAAGAAAGAGGCAGAGCATTTTGCCAGCGTAGAAGAGGCAGAGCGAAGGATTGAAAAAGGGTCTTTAATATCGATATTGAGAAAGTTGATACCTGCGCCAAAGACGATTCCGGCAAAGGTATTGATGGGTGGTTATGTTATGCTTAGCGCTGTTTCAATGGCAGGCACATCGGTTTCAGCTGTTCATAATGCGGAGATGGGTAAAGCAATATCTGAGGTCCGGTCCAGTATTGACGCTATAAAAGGAGATATCAGCGTAGTTGAGATAAGAGATATCGTTAATAAGGTTTCAGAAGAAAAAGGGATACAGATTCCTGAAAAAGCTGCCTTTGATATTATAGTCGATAATATAGATAGGATAGCAGTTACTAAAGATGTAAGCACGGACGAAGTTTCTCCAGAGGTAGTAACAGCTGCGCCAGAAGTTACACCAATAAGCACGCCAACAGGTACGTCGCCGCCTCCGCGATATATCCCGCCTAAACAGGCAGAGTTGAATCAGGAAATAGTGGATGATCCGACAACCAATATCTTACAGATCGCGACACAGGGCGATAAGCGTGACAATCCATATCCTGTCTCTGGCATGGAATTTAGATATGACTATGATGGTATGATCGATGCGTTTATTAAAGAGAAATTGGTATTCAGACTTACTTCAGGCGAAGATAAAGGAAAAGATATTAAATATGAAAAAGGTTTACGTTTTGAATACGAAGATTGGTTCAGGAACGGTGACTTCCAGATATTCGGCTATAAGAATGGCATAATCGGAGAAGAACAGCACTCCATGGCCCAGTGGGAGCGCAGGCAAAGGGTATTTGCTTATGATAGTAACGGCCAGGGATTATCAGTATCACAGATCCTGGAAAAAGAAGAAAAACTACAAGAGGTCAGGACAGTTATTGTGCCTTTAGAGGTAGATATAAACGATTCTGAAATCAAGAAGGCCCTCGAGACGCTTGATGGCGCTTTTGGATTAGGCGCGCACGAGATAGTCGGAGGCGAGAATGCCTTGAGATTAAAGACTAGGGGAGCAGAAGATAAAGCTATGTTAAAGGCATTTAAAGAAGGCAATCTGAAATTTATACCTACATCAGGAGATGAGAAAGACAAAGTCATTGAGTATAAATCTGATTTGCATGTTGAATATACAGATTGGTTTAGAAGCGGTAAGTTCAATATAAAGGTAGGAGAAGAGATATTGACTGCATTTGAAAAGGGCTCCCTGATATTTAGACCTACTTCGGGAGAGAACAAAGGAAAAGATATTAAATATAAACCTGATTTAGATATCAAGGCTAAAGACTGGTTTAGAAATGGCGAATACAGAATAGAGGATAAACACCCGGTACAAAAACTTAAAGAAATAAAAGAGATGATTCAATCAGAAGATGCAACAATAGATGGCCATCTATTCAAAGGCAAAATCTTAGCTATCTATCACGATAGAGATAATGATGTTTCAAGAATAATCTATCAGCCGGCTGGAGCTGAGGATGTAGTCGAGGTCTGGGATTATGACGGCAAAGACTGGCAGAAGAACGAGAAACTAGGGACTGATGAAATAGCAGAAAACAAAGACTACATCAGGTATGAGAAGACAGGAATCATCGACAGGACTATAGCTTACATTAACGCCAACTCGGAATTTGTAGTAAAGACAGGTCATAACGAAACAAGAGGCGTGCAATATAAGGTCGTCCCTGAGATAGAAGTGGCAGGGAAACCTGTTGTCGGAATATTCGTCAAAAACACAGATACCGTAATCGAGATGAACATCAATGCTTACAGAATAGCTGAGGCTGAATCTGATATTGAATTATTAAAAGAATATATCCAAAAGCAGGCCTTTTCTTTAATCCAGGATATCTCTAAAAAGAGTATGACATCTTTTGGCGGAGAAGAGATCCCTGTTCTAGCAGGCAGTGACTATCTGAGTGGTTTGAGGATATGGGGTGTAGAGCATCTCAAAGGCGGCAGGATCAAAGTGCTTAAAACATACAAAGACCTGCCAAAACCGGGCGAGGTATTTAAGGCTAAAAACGGCGCTATTTACAGGATAGAGGGTGTTGAGAAAGATCCTCAAGGTAATGTAATAGGCTATAAGAAGGGTAATCTCATAGAATATGGACTCCTGGCTTCAAAGATGCAGAAGAGGCTTCTTGAGGCAGAGGAAAGGAACAGAAAGGCATTGGCGATTGGACAGAAAGAAGACTGTGTGATAAGGCTTGACCTCAATACTGACCAGACACGCGTATTTACAGGAGAACGGATGTATAAAGAGTTTCGTGATGTTCCTGAAGATGAAATAATATATCGTGACCCGGTAAGTAATTCTTACATAAGACAAGAGTATGGCAGGACATACCTTATTACTCTGGTAAGCGGCTTAGATAGGATTAATAAAGACCAGGATAGGGCAGGAGATATACTTGCGAGGTCAATGAAGATGAAGGACTTTGGACTTAAGGTCCTGCCATTGCCTGAGATTGAGAAAACAAAAGAAGCTGTAATAGCTCCTTCTGTAAGGCCTGTCTCGCCCAAGCCGCCTACTGAATATGTGCCTAGTAAATTTATAGAGATGTTTGGAGGATTATCTCTTGTGCAAGAATTAGAGGCGAGTATAAAAGAGGCTGCGCAGGAACAAGAAACAGCCGTGCCTCAATATGTAATCCTTGGCGGTTTGACAATTACTACGCCGGATGGCAACCTGGCGCCTGAATTTACATTCAGATGCGAAGGAGTCACTGCAGAAGAGGCAAATGACATAGTCGTCAAATATGGCATAGGCGGATTGCTGAAATTTTTAAATCCTCTCTATAGCACAGATAATAAGGAAAATTTAGAAAAGTACAGCGCGTATCTTGCGGAGATAAAGAAAAGAGATGTCCTGGAGATAGATGGTAAACCCATAGAAGATGAGATCTTGACCGTTGAAAAAGAGCTTAAGAAACTTAAGTCCGGAGAAAACCTGGTGCAGAGCCATATCCTGGGCGCCAAGGTAAGCGCAGAACGTCCGTTAGGCGATACGGACTGTTCTATAGAGTTTTATTTAGAGGCATTCAGCCAGGGCGGCGCAGATTTTATAGACAAGGGGATGGCCAAGGCGAGCGTTGCAATTTCAATGGGGAATAAAGAGATATATGTGGCGCAGAGGATTGGTGACCCATGGCAGTCCTTTAACGGCTTTACCCCTGGAGAAGGCAGAACAGTCAGGGAGTTCGGCTTTAAATATTCTAATGATGTTGACGTAAAAGGCGCGAATTTTGAATTGTCAGGGAACCCGTTTGTTTTACAGGATAAGAATGGCGCTCATTTAGGCGTAGCTATTCCTATAGTAGCTAGGAATATTAAGATACCTGTCATAGGAGCTAGTTTGCAGGGAGGTATAACGTCAACGTTGTTAGACGATTATAAACCTGTGCTGGTGGGGAGGCTTGAGGCTGCAAAAGAGGCATTCGGCCAGAACTTTATAGGCGTGATTGCAGGGACTAATAAAGGTGACATAGAGTATAGGTTTGGTATTTCTAACAAGGATGCGACAGAGGGGCTTTTGGTAAGCGTGGCAAAGCGTTCCGAAGCGCATATGGCCCCTGCAGGCGGCCTTTCTACTGCAAGGACTATGCCAGGGACAGGGATGGAAGCCACATACTACCATGATCTATGGGGACCTCTTGGCCTTGGCCTTTCAGTCGGGACCTACAGGTCACCGGAAGACGGAAAGCGCACAGTATATTACAGAGGGAATGTCAGGCTTTCAGGCGGAGATAATAAACAAAGGACATTGGAGGATTTGGAGAGGGAGAGGGATGCGTTAAATGCCATGCTCAAGGTCAGGGCGCCCATAGAAAGCATTCCTGAAAAGAAGCCATTGGTAGAAGCGCAGGAGCCAGAGATAACAACAAAAAAGAGAATCAACGTCCTCTTTGCTGAACTAAAATTAGATAGTATAGACATAAATAACGACATAAAGACCGAGCTTGTGAAGGTTAAAGATTATATTATAAAACTTGACAGGAAAAATTCAGGAACAGAAGAAAATAAAAAACTTATGGATGCGCTTATTGAGCTATTGACAAACCCTGACAAGAAAGAAGGCCTTACTCAAGAAGAAGAGGCCCTCAAGGAAAAGGCCCTCAGGAGCAAATACGCCCAGCTCTTTGGCGCGGAGTATTATAAACACCTCCTGGCAAGGGTGGCTACCCCAGAGAATTATAATAAGGTATTTGACCTATATAAGATCTTCATCAATGGTTCGCTTGAAGAAGAAGGCCTTGATGAAGGCGTATTAGCTGCAAAGGCTGAGCTGGATAAACTGGATAAGCAGGATAAGACTAAGAAGGATGATGAGTTCAGGGCAGGCTTTGATATATTCAAATCCAGGATGCTCATGACCTCTCCTGAAAAGTTTCACTGGCAGTATGTGGATTTAGTGCACGACAGGATACTGTGGTCAGATTTCAAGGTATCCAAAGGCGTCAGGATTAGATATGAGGATGTTCGAGTATTCTTTGAAAGGTATGAAGAATTATATGAAGGCAAGACGCAAAAGATAGAAATAGACGGCAAAAAAATAGATTGCATCGCCTTTAAAGTAAAATACAGCATGCTGACGCAGGATGAGCTGAAGTCCAAGGCTTCTTCCGCGCCAAAGACAGGCATAAGGACAGAATATTATGACTACAACGAGACTTCCGGCGTCATGAGAAAGATCATGGAAGAAGAGAAGATTGAAAAAGGCATGACCCTGTTTTATGAAAAAGGCAATGTAGACTTCAAAAATCCTCCGATTACCAATTCCAGGAGGGACTTAAATTATACGCTTATCGTAAAGCATTATTACATAGAAGGCACCAATATAGAAAGGGCTTATCAGAAAGTAATAGTCTGGGGTGATAATGTCTGGCGTGATGAAGAAAGACTAACAGACAGCAGAGCGAAGGGTCAGCGTGAGGTAGTGGAGATGGGTATATTACGGACCACGCCTGATGGAAAACAGTATCTTAACGACAAAGGCCGCATGGTCATGGATGTCTGGCTTAGATTTGAGCCGTGGAAGAATACTGCGCCTATAAGGAAGATGTTGTTAGATTGGGAGAGTTTTTCGCTTAAAGAGGTCCTGAAGGCACTGCCTGACGAAAGTTACCCGCTCATAAACCTCTATAAATCCTATACAAAGGAGATGGATCCCAATGGCGCGGACGCGGCGTTAAGGAAAGACGAAGCTCGTATAAAACGGCAGTTACAGTTTGACCTCAAGGTAGTCGGGGAAGGTGAAAAGATACCCTATGTTTTTAATAACGAATGGCAGAGACCTTTTACAATACCGGAGGACGAGCCTGAAAAAGCGTTAGATGAGATGTTAGGGCAGCTGCAAAAGGAAATGGTGGAAAGAAAAGATGGACAGGGCAACCCTCTCGAGCCAGTGACTATTAAATCGCCTGCTCCCGCAAACTTGACTTTAAGCGATGCTGTTAAGTTCAGGCAGTCTGCAAAGGTCGATAAGTCCGATGGCGCAAAGAGCGTATTGGCGATGAGCTATCTAAACACAAAGGATTCTATCATTAAATCCTGGAATTTTACATTTGATATAGGCATGGACGGCATTACGTATCTTTTGAGCGAACAGCCTGAGTCTGCAAAGAAGCTGATGGATTTCCTGATAGATAAGGCGCAGAAGAACAATGGATTTTTATATACGGCATATGATGTCAGGAATAACAGTCCTGCGGAGACAGGGAATAAGAATGTCAACGGACCCAATGCATGGGCAGCTATATTTGCGGGCCACTATAGAGAGATGTTCGGAGATCCTGACGGCCGCATATTGAACTTTATAAAAGAAAGGGCTGAGGAGACCCTAAAAATAGAGAAGCGATATAATATCG
>CAZBAQ010000023.1:0-9512 GCA_964489855.1 uncultured Planctomycetia bacterium
TACGGCGGCCTGCCAATAAGAGTTCGTCCACCTCGCTGTTGGAATAGCCGACAAAATTAAACTCGCCCTGCTTTGTCTTTGAAGAATGCCAGATGTCGTACATATCCGGATCCTGGCCAAGGCCCCAGCCCAAAAGCACTGCGTCGAACCGCCTCTTGTCTATAAACTCGCTTACAAACGCGCTCCACTCTATTATCTTTATTTTTACATCGATCCCGACCTCTTTAAGCCTGCGCTGAATGATCTCAGCTGTCATCCTGCGCTGTTCATTGCCCTGGTTAGTTACAACAGTAAATGAGAATTTCGCCCCGTCTTTTTCCAAAATCCCATCGCCATCCTCATCGCGCCAGCCTGCCTCTTGTAAAAGCAGCCTCGCCTTTTCAGGATCATACTCAGCGGCCTTTACATCTTTATTATACGCCCACGACTCTGGCAGAAACGGTCCTGTCGCCACCCTGCCCAGCCCCAGGAGCACGCCGCGAATGATCTCGTCTTTGTCTATCGCGTAATTTATCGCCTGTCTCACTTTTAAATCTTTAAAGCGCGCGTCACTCAAATTGTAACCCATGTACGTGTAACCAAAGCTCGGAAAATTAAATTTCTGAAAATTATCTTTAAAAAATCGGGACTGCGTCTGCCTCTTAAACTGCAGCGGCGTAAGCCCAATATAATCCACGCCTTCTGCCCTTAATTCAAGAAACAGTGTCGCCTGATCAGGGATGATCCTATAGATGTAGCGGTCGATGTAAGGCCTGCCCTCAAAATAATCATGGTTAGACTCCAACTCTATCCTCTCGCCGGTCTTCCACAATTTGAATTTATATGGTCCTGTGCCGACCGGATTTCTTGAAAATTTCGTTGTATTTAAATCCTCTTTTTGTAATAAATGCGCGGGCATGATATTCATGCCCCAGCTAGAAAGTCCCGGAGAAAACACTTCCTTGTACACGACCTTGAGCCTGTAGTCGTCCAGGACTTCAAGGCCCTTCACCATCTGGAAATCACCGCTGTACGCTGTGCGCACATTAGGATCTATCAGGCTCCTGTACGTAAACTCCACGTCTTCTGCAGTAAAATTCTCGCCGTCGTGCCATCTCACGCCTTTCCTTAAATAAAATGTGACCTCGAGGCCGTCTTCTGAAGTCTCCCATCTCTCGGCAAGGTCGCCCACTAGTTTCAGATCTTTATCGTACTTCACGAGCCCGTTAAATACCATACCGCAGATCGTTCCTGACGCGCTGTCAGAGGCCAGGATCGGCACAAGCGTCCGCGGCTCGCCAATAGATCCGACCACGATCGCATCGCCATAATCAGGTCTGAATCCCAGCAGGACCAGCATAAAAAACAAAAAGGCCGCCTTTGAAAAGACGGCCTTTATTCTTTTCGCCATATCTATCTCTATGATGTGATTATTCTGATTCTGTCTCGTCAGCAACATCCCCTTGCGCCTCTTGCGCTGCTGATACAGGTATATTTATTTTTTCTACAAGGGACTTTGAGCGATGACTTGAAATCATTGCAAGCGAAAGACAGCTGAGTATAAAAACGACCGCACATATCGTGGTCAGCCTCGTAAGGATATTTGTGCTTTTTGTGCCAAATAGACTCTGCATCTGAGAGCCGCCAAGCGAATCCGCGAGTCCTCCGCCCCTGCCTGCCTGCAAAAGTATAACCAGTATCAAAAAGACGCTGGCTATCACATGTATTGTAAGTATCACCCCGTACATCTATAACCTCACCTTCCATCCCTTATCTGACAAACTTGACACGCACGATTTGTCAGATAAAGATTTTAAAGTACTGCGTTCTGCACTATCTCTGTAAATGAGTTTACATCCAGGCTCGCCCCGCCCACGAGCGCGCCGTCCACATCATCCTGAGCCATGAGCTGCGCGATATTACCCGGTTTCACGCTGCCGCCGTACTGGATCCTTATCTTTGCAGCAGCTTCCTTGTCATATGTGCGCTCTAGAAAATCGCGGATAAACTTGTGCGCCTCCTGCGTCTGCTGCGGCGTCGCGGTCCTGCCAGTGCCAATCGCCCACACTGGCTCGTACGCGATGACAATGCGCACAACCTCGTCCTTTGCAAGATCCTTTAACCCCCGGCCGAGCTGCTTCTCCAGCACCTCAAAGGTCATGCCATGATCTCTTTCTTCCAGCCTTTCACCAACGCACATTATAGGCACCATGCCGTGCTTCAGCACTACCTTGAGTTTTTTATTTACAGCCTCGTCTGTCTCTCCGAATATATGCCTTCGCTCAGAATGCCCTATAATAACATACCTGCAGCCCGCGTCCTTTAGCATTGTCGGCGAAATCTCTCCTGTAAACGCGCCTTCAGACTCCCAGTACATATCCTGCGCGCCCAGCATAATAGCAGAATCCATGATAACATCGTTCACCTTGGCAAGCGCTGTAAACGGCGGACATATCACGATATCCGCATCTGAAAACGTGTAAAATTTTCTTTTTAAACCAATACCTATGTCAATCGACTCCTGCACTGTCTTGTGCATCTTCCAGTTTCCAGCAATAATCGGTCTTCGCATGTTCACTCCATCCTTATTTGTTGTTCAGGGCAGCGATGCCCGGAAGGACCTTGCCTTCCATATATTCCAGCGACGCGCCTCCGCCTGTGGAGATGTGCGTCATCGAATGCTCCAGGCCAAACTTCGAAATCGCGCTCGCTGTATCGCCGCCGCCTATAATCGTGGTCGCGCTTAAACCAGCGATAAACCTCGCGATGTCCTCTGTGCCCCTTGCAAATTTTGATATCTCAAAAACGCCGAGCGGACCGTTCCACACGATCATCTTCGCGTTCCGCAATTCTTTCTTAAATTCGTCCACTGTCTTTGGACCGATGTCAACAGCCATCCAGTTTTCCGGGATAGTCTCGTCCACGACCTTGGTGTTGCTAACCGCATCCACCTTGTCCGCAATCAAATGGTCCACTGGCAAAATTATCTTCACGCCCAACTTTATTGCCTTTTCCATCAAGGATTTCGCAACGTCTATCTTATCCGCTTCCAATTTGGAGCTGCCTATAGACTTACCTTCTGCTTTAATAAAGGTATATGCCATGCCGCCGCCTATTAAAATCGAACTCACCTTTTCCAAAAGGTTCTCTATCACCATGATCTTATCCGACACCTTTGCCCCGCCTAAAATCGCGACAAACGGCTTTGGCGGATCAGAAAGTACCTTGTCAAAATACTCGATTTCCTTCGCGAGCAAAAACCCGGCAACCGCCACTTTTAGAAACTTTGTAACGCCTTCGGTGGATGCGTGCGCGCGATGAGCAGTGCCAAACGCGTCATTCACGTAGACCTCGCCCAGCGACGCAAGCTTCTTAGCGAACCCCGGGTCATTATTTGTCTCCTCAGCGTAAAACCTGAGATTTTCAAGAAGCACCACATTGCCATCCTTCATACCAGACACAGCCTTCTTGACATCGTCGCCTATGCAGTCGTCCAGCTTCCTGACAGGCCTGTCTAAAAGTTCTGAAAGTCTCTCGCTAATAGGCGTCAGCCGCATATCTTCCTGGACCTTGCCTTTTGGCCGACCAAGGTGACTCATGAGAATGACCTTTGCGCCAGCCTCGACCGCATACTTTATTGTAGAAAGCGCCGCCTTTATCCTGGTATCGTCATCGATCTTCAGATCATTATTGAGCGGGACATTAAAATCCACCCTCATCAGGACGCGCTTACCTTTAATATCAATATCCCTTATCGTCTTCTTATCCATAAGGTATTATATATAGCATAAATATACCCCTAATGCAACCAAAAAATCACCTTGGTTGGACTTAAAGGCCGATGGCCTTTATGATGGGTACGAGTTTGGCTGGAAAGACCTTGGGTGATTTGATGGATTTGATGGCTCGGTCAGGATCTTTGAGACCGTGACCGGTGAGTACACATACAATACTAGGATTCTTGACTTTTTTGAAATAGCCGGATTTGTCAAGCTTGATGACGCCTGCTACTGACGCAGCTGACGCCGGCTCAACAAACACGCCGTCCCTTACAGCAAGCAGTTTATACGCTTCGAGGATCTCTTTATCTGAGACCATGTCTATGACGCCGCCTGATTCGTCGCGCGCTGCCTCTGCCTGTTTCCAGCTCGCGGGATTGCCGATGCGGATCGCGGTCGCGATGGTCTCGGGTCGCTCCACGACCTTGCCGCGCACAATAGGCGCTGCGCCCTCTGCCTGGAAGCCAAGCATCTTCGGAAGAGACTTTATCTTTCCCTTTGCTTTATATTCTTTGTAACCCTTCCAGTACGCGGTAATATTGCCCGCGTTCCCAACAGGTATTGCGTGAAAATCAGGCACTATCCCAAGCTGGTCGCATATCTCAAACGCGCCGGTCTTCTGGCCCTCTATCCTGTAAGGATTTACTGAATTTACGAGCTGTATCGGATATTTTTTCGTGATCTCTATTACAAGATTAAACGCATCGTCAAAATTTCCGTCAATTGCGAGCACCTGCGCCCCGTGTATCAGCGCCTGCGCCAGTTTCCCGAGCGCAATCGCGCCTTTTGGAATCAGGACAATGCACTTGATGCCAGCCCTCGCAGCATACGCAGCGGCTGACGCAGAAGTGTTCCCGGTGGACGCGCAAATAACCGCAGACCTTCCCTCTTCAATGGCCTTTGACACAGCCATTGTCATGCCCCTGTCCTTAAAAGACGCTGTGGGGTTAAGACCCTCGTATTTTAAATAAACCTCCCCGCTCACTTTTTCAGAAAGAAACTGCGAACGGATAAGCGGCGTATTGCCCTCGTTCAATGTCACGATCGGCGTCTTATCCGACACTGGCAAAAATTCTCTGTATTTATCTATCAGGCCCTTCCACATACAATTTCCCTATCCTTCCAATCTCAAAAGCACGCTCTTCCCCTTTATAACACTCATCCCGTCTATCTTTTTCAAAGCCGCCTGCATGTCTTTTTCCCTTGCCTCGTGAGTCAGCATCACAATCGGCACGATATGCGCGGCCCGCCTCTCCTTCTGCACGACGCTGGTAATGCTGATATTGTGCCTGCCCAAAAGTTCCGCGATCCTTGCCAGCACCCCGGGCTTATCAAGAGCGGAAAAATGCACGTAGTATCTCGTGCGCACGTCATCCATTCTTTTTAGCGCCTTTATCTCATCCCTTTTAGCAGCAATGAGCCTGCTGGATTTTTTTCCATAAACAATCGCCTCTGCCATGTCCATTATGTCGCTCAAAACAGCGCTCCCGGTCGGCAGCTTGCCGGCGCCCTGTCCGTAATAGACCTGTTTGCCCACGAGGTCCGCGTCAACAAAGATCGCGTTATACTCGTCTGACACAGACGACAGAAGATACCTTGACGGCAATAGAGTTGGATGCACCCTTACCCCGAGCTCGCTTCCTTCGCGCTTTGCGATCGCAAGAAGCTTTACAGTGTACCCCAAGTCCTTTGCGTACTGTATATCGATCGGCGAAATGCCTTTGATGCCCTCGACATAGATATCCTGCATCTTGACCTTTTTGCCAAAACCTAAAAGCGAAAGGATCGCGATCTTGTGCGCGGAATCCATGCCATTTATATCAAGCAGTGGATTTGGCTCGGCAAACCCCTTTGCCTGCGCCTCTTTTAACGCGGTTTTAAAACTCGCGCCATGGCTGGACATACGCGACAAGATATAATTCGAGGTGCCGTTCAAGATCCCCATTATGCTGTAAAAGGTATTTGCCACAAGCCCCTCGCGTATTGATTTTATAATAGGCACGCCGGCTGCCACGCTCGCCTCAAAGAAAATCTCCCTGCCGACCTCTTGCGCCTTTTTAAAAATCGCGCTTCCCTCTTTTGCCAGAAGCAGTTTATTCGCGGTCACCACGTGCTTGCCGGCTGCCAGCGTCTTCATCACGATTTCCTTCGCAGGATGCACACCGCCTATGAGTTCGACCACCACGTCTATATCAGGGTGCTGGATCACATTTAAAGCGTTCCTCGTCAGCATGCTCTTCGGGACATTCACGCCTCTTTTAGACCTGAGGTCCTTGTCACACACCAGCAATAGGTTCAGATCAATACCGGTCCTCTGCCTGAAAAGTCTGCGTTTTTCCAGAAGAAGCTTCACGACTGACGAACCGATCGTGCCAAAACCTATAACTCCTATATTGATTTTATTTTTCACGGCATCACCCTTCTGGTCTATTCCTCAGATTATAATCTATTATTTTTCGTATATAATCTTTCTGCACGTCCTCTATCTTGATAAACTTTGCCCTGATATCATACATTACGCCCTTTACCCTCTGTTTTGAATCCACAACCTCAACCTTTACATTGATATAATCAGGGTTGTCCGGCAACCTGAGTTTAAGGCTCAATATCGTGCCTGGCGTGAATTTTCCCTGCGAGGTAAACAAAAGCCCGCCCACACTGATGTCTTTGGTCTGGCTGATATCAGCTTTTGCCTCCTGGCTAGTGATATCCTTATAAGAGACCACAAAGTTCCCCTTGATTCTCACGAACCTGCGCCTCTCAAATACAATGTCCGGTCTTAACTCTCTATCTTTATCATCCGCCATATATATAGTGGTCGGGGCGACTGGATTCGAACCAGCGACCCCCTGAACCCCATTCAGGTGCGCTAAGCCAGCTGCGCCACGCCCCGATTATGCAACTGCTATATCTTCAAGCAGTTGCGAAACGTCTATTTTTTCTGATTCTTTAGAAACTGTCTTTGGTTGCCAAATAGCACCCACCTGACGCTCTAAAATATCCACTGCGCGCCGTTTATAATCTTGCGATAAATGGCTGTAACGAAGCGTCATTCGAATATCTTTATGGCCCAAAAGCTCCCTTACAGTATTTATATCTACGCCTGCCATTACTAACTGACTCGCAAAAGTGTGTCTGCAGTCATGCAGTTTGAAATTAAGTATACCTGAATTTTCAAGCGCCTTAGAGAAAGATTTCCTTATATCGTGATAGGATCTTCCGGCTCTATTACAAAAGATATAAGGGCTATCCGGGTGTTTAGGCACCCCGATTAAGGTCTTCTTAACTAAGTTATTCATAAAGACTTCTCGCTTTGTGCCATTCTTTGTATCCAATAGATAAATTATGCCCCTTTGAATATCTATATCGTGCCATTTCAGGCCTAAAATCTCGCCCCGCCTCATTCCCGTAAAAATAGCAAGGGTCACAACAGGTTTTATGCGCTCTGAGCAATTGGAGAGGAGCTTGTGTATTTCCCCTTTTTCTAAGTAGCGCAGCCTCCCGCTTGGTTCTTTCAAAAACTTAACATTCATGGCAGGTGATTCTTCAAGTTTCTTCCACTCGACTGCCTTATTGAATAAGGTTTTTATAGTGGCAAGATCTCTATTTGCGGTGCTGGGTTTAACAAGTTTTGAGCGCGCCACTTTGAATTTTTCTATGTCATGAGCGGTTATCTCATAAAGCTGTCTACCCTTAAAAAATGGGGCGATATTTTTTAGATTATAAAAATCAGACTTCCAAGATTTCTTGTTTGGCTTTGAATGTAAGTTAAGAAATTCTTCAGCAAAATCTCCAAACTTTATCTTTTTATTCTTTTTCATATTAAGATGACGACCTTCGGCTATCTCACCTTTTATTTTATTGAGGACTGCCTCCGCAAGCCTTTTATCTGGGCCTATAGCTTTTCCCTTACGCCGGCCTTGATGATAATAATCTATATAATAAACTCCCTTTTCCTTTTCCTTGATAGAACAACCGCAAGCGCAGACCCTTACCTTTTCACTTTCTTTTCTAATCACATGCCTTCTTCGGCACTCCTGACAATATATCTTTTTGTATATACCCATATTATTATCTGCCTGTTATCTTCTTCAACCTCTTGATCTCTTTTTCCGTCCAACAACGATAATTCCCCATACGAGTTCTGGCGGCCTTCGGCACTTTACCAGTTCGCTCCCAATAGAAGTAAGCGGCTCTTTTTACTCCTAATATCTTCTCCAGGTCTTTTATGAAATATCGCTTCCCCATACTTTATATAGTTTATACTATCCCGATTTGATCGTCAAGTAAAATCTTTAGCGGCAATAGAGTTCTTCTCAATGAATTCATTTATTTTTCTGAGATCAAACCTGGTTGCCCTGCCAATCTTTACAAATGGGATCCGCCGCTGGACCACAAATCTGTACACGCTATCTCTGCGGACCCCCAGCATTTGTGATACTTCATCAGCGTTAATAAGCTGGCGCTTCTCCATCATTACCTCAAACCTTATCTTTTTAACTCCAATTTTGCTTGACCGGCACAGTCAAGACATTTTGCCCTTATAGTTTTTTTAGGACCTTAAGGGTTTTATATCCACTGGGACAGATGGGACAGATAAACAGCAGTTTCCTTATAAGTCTTTACGAAGCCCATTTCTATAGCGTTATACCAAAAGTGCCTCTAATCTGTCCCAATCTGTCCCAAATAATTTAAACCCGTGACCGTTAATCCCTTCCATCCCCTTACGCGTTCTTTACCTACCTTTGGGAGTCTTATAAAACCCCTTTCCTGTAATTTTGTTGAAAACGCCTTTTGCTTGATTTCAGTCTCTCCGCTTCCCTTGCACCAGTCTAAATATATTCCCCATAACACTTTGTTAGTGACTTCTTCCTTCGGCCCAATTACGCAACGCTCAGTCAAAAAATCACCAAGAATATCCATCTCGGACCTATAATCCTTCGTAGCTTCCGCAACTTCTTTCGGTTCGCCTAAGCCTTTCTCCTCTTGCCACTTCGAACACCCCTCTATCATCCATTGAAATATGCCCTCTTTTTCCTCCTCTATCAGTATATCGTGGTAATCCTTAATCCGTTCTTCTTCTGTAAATTTATAATTGAATGGAATTAGGGATATTCTCCTCCAGAAAGCATGTGTGGTTTCGTGGACCACTGGTTTATGGTTCACTGCGAAAATTATCTTGTGCGTGCCTTTCCAAGACTCATTGTCTTGACGCATGCGCCGGCCCGTCATAATGTCGCTCCCCGAGAGCTGTTTTACCAATGCCTCAGCCATGCGTTTACCTTCTTGGATTTCGATTGTCACAGCTAACCTCTTGCCCCTCAGATCTGTTAAAGGAGTCGTATGGCTTCCAGACGGTTTAACAATTAAAAGCTCCTGGTCTGCCTGGACAGCATAATCGCCGAGTATTGCTTGAAGGACTAAAAGAAAAGTCGATTTCCCATTTTCGCCACCGCCATGCGGCAAAAAGATCTTCTGTTCTCCTGTCTTACCGGTTAAACAGTATCCTGCTAGCCGCTGCAGATATTCTTTGACCTCATTTTTACCACATGTTATTTTATCCAAGAACGCATGCCATTTGGGACACTCTGCGCCAGGCTTAAATTCTACCGGCGCAAGTTTTGTAATCATCCGTTCTTTAGAATGCTCGAGTAATTTATTTGTGCGGAGGTCTACTACTCCATTTAAAACATTTAAGAGCCATGGATCTTTATCAAATTCTTCCGATTCTATCGGTATGCCTGATTGACTCTT
>CAZBAQ010000024.1:0-9347 GCA_964489855.1 uncultured Planctomycetia bacterium
CAGACTCTGGAGAAGGGGTAGTCGTATTATCTTCAGAAGATATTACATTAGAGAAAGATATTACAATTACTGGTTTTATTTTTGGCGATGATGTGACAGTTAGCGGAAAAAATATAACCCTGACTGGAAATCTAAGCGGAAATAGGATTATTAGTATAAATAATGGAGGCGTTATAACCAAAGACAGCACAAAGGTGGATTACTACTCTATACAGGGATTTAACACAGGTCAGACTGCAACAATTACAATTTCTTCTTGGCAAGAGTCGCTGTAAGTGTGGTATAATTAGAGCAATATGAAAAACATAGTTGACCAGTTCAGGAAAGAATCAAAGACCATTCTATCGGATCTTGGCCTGAAGTCAAAGCCGGAGAACGCGATCGGCCTTGACCTGGGCGCGAGGTCTTTCAGGGCCGCAAGGATAAGGCATGGCATAAAAGACATCCCTCTCAAGGATACCCTGATAAAGGATCTTGGCGGACTCAAAGATCTGTCCAGCCAGATGGGGATAGGTCCTGACGAGACAGTATCAATAAATTTCACAGGTGAACAATTGACCATAAAGCGGGTAAGCATCCATTCCATGCCTTTAGCAGAAATAGGCGAGGCATTAAAGTGGGAATTAAAAGAACAGCTGCATATTGATATTGATAAATCAAAGATAAAATACAGTGTCCTGGGAGAAAGGCAGGCAGAGGATGAGACAAAGAAGATAGATCTCGTCGCTGCAGTTTACAATGAAAAGGACATAGAGGCAAAGGTAAAAGGATTAAAGGACATGGGTCTGAACGTGCAGGCCGTTTTGCCCAGTGAAGTCGCGCTCGCAGCCTACATCAATAGCCAGAACCTGGTTTCCCCGGACGAGACAGCGGTTGTTGTAAATATAGGAAGCGCTGTCACGACGATATTCATGCTGAAGAATAGAAAGCTCTCTTTTTCAAGAAGCGTGGCCATGGGAGGGGATACTGTAACCGAGGCCATGACAGGTACCCTGGTCTCAGACAAAGGCAGGATAGAGCTTTCAAGAGAAGATGCGGAAAAGATAAAACGCGAGCAGGGTATTTCCGACGACATCAGGATCATGTCAATGATGAGGCCGATGCTGGAGAAGCTGGTCACTGAGATAAAGCGCTCAATGGACTATTGCGAGCGGCAGTTTGAGGCCGAGCCCGCGAAAAAGATCGTGCTGGCCGGAGGCGGCGCGAGATTAAAAGGATTAAAGGAGTATCTAGCCAGGGAAATGGAGTTAGAGGTGCTGGATCCGTTGCCTGAGATCGCAGAGGCAGTTGGCCTGGGTTTATCCAGCGCCAGCGGGCTAAACATGCTCCCGGCGAAATTCAAACAGGAAAAAGGCAGAGAGCTAAAAAAGGTTTCCGCGAGGATGTTTTGCATAGCATTCGGGCTTATATTTTTATTTTCATACGGATTATTGTCAGTCAAGTCCATTAATCTACAAAAGGAACTGGATATCTATAAAAAACATCTGGAGACCGTGCAGGATATAAGGATTATCAGGGACAAGGTGGTTGTCCTCGGCTCTGCGCTCAATACTGTTTCTTCCCGCGTCATAAAGACAGGCATGATAATGAAGGAGCTCTCTAATATTATCGTTCCTTCCGCCACGCTCGGCAGCCTGGTCATAAAAGATATTGAGCCTCATGTAGAGATATCAGGGGTTGTTCTCGAGGGTGAGGACTTGAGTGAATTTATGTCCAACCTGGAAAACTCGCCTTTATTTGAAAAGATAAAATTGGTATATAGTGAAGCGAACAAGGATTATTCCAGAGGCGCGCTGGATTTTAAGATCAGATGTAATCTTGAGTGAGATATGAGCATAAAATTCGACGTGAAAGATAAAAAGAATATCGTGACCGGAGGCATAATACTTTTGGCGCTCTTGGCGGCGCTCCAATTCATATATCTGCCGAAACACAGGCAGGTAAAAAGATTGGGCGGGGAATATAAAGAGATGGCAAAGGAGATAAACGACCTATATAATTTTATCGGGGGCTGCGAGGATCTAAAGGACAATATAATAGACATGCGCAAGAAACTGACATTGCTCGAGGGCGCGTTTCCTTCTGAAAAGGAGGTCTCGGATATAATCAGGCAGTTGAATACAGAGGCAAAGCGGTTCAAGGTGAACGTTGTTTCCTTAAAGCCGGAAAATTTCACGATATATAAGGATCACGAAGGGAAGGAACTGAAGATCTCTGATTATTTTTGCAAGCGCATGCCGTTGACATTAAACGTCAAATCCAAATATCGTGATCTGGGAGAGTTTCTCATGTCTTTGGAGACAAATAAATCCCCGATGATCTCCGTGGACGAGGTCGATATAAAGAGCAACAAGGATATATCTCCATGGGTAGAGGCAGATATAGGGCTGACCGCTTATGTTTTAGGAAAATGATATGATGAATCTAGGCAAAAAAGAAAAAACCGAACTTACGATAACAGGGATAGGAGTTATATTTTTAATATTCCTGATTATAGGAAACGTGCAGAAGATCCAGGCGAAAAAGCAGTCCATGGCAAAGGCAGGCGCCGCTGTCACTTCCTCCATGTCAGTGCCGATTACTTTTGAGACTGTCGAGAGGGAAGAATCTGCTATAAAGCAAGGCTGGGGCAGGGACCCGTTTTCCCGGGGAGTGTCTATTGCGGATGATGTTGGCCTGGACGGCCTGGTGCTAAACGGTATCATGTGGGACGATGTAAACCCATACGCGATTATCAATGGCGACGTTATAAAGGTAGGCGACAAGCTCGGCAGCATGAAGATCATTGATATTACCGAAAGCAGCGTGATCCTGGAACAGGACAACGAACACCATATTCTCCTCCTCAAACCTTTCTAACCCCTTATCTGACAAATCCGCGACACGCACGATTTAGCGTGCCCCGTACTCGAACGAAGTGAGTAGTATGGGATAAGATAAGGTGTTATTCCTATTGACTTATATGTCGTATATATGATAATATATCTCGGCTATGGCAAAGGCAAAGCCGAGACGGATTGTTATTTTTGCGCTCTTCAGGGTAGCGAGCTTTTTTATATTTATTCTGCCTCTCAAGCTGGGACTTAAGGTCGGGCAGGGTCTGGGGCGTTTGGCTTTTTATAGCCTTAAAAAAGCGAGACGCCTGGCATTAAATAATCTTGATATTGCATTCGGAAATACCAAATCCACAAAAGAAAAAAGTTTAATAGCGCGAGGGGTCTTTGAAAATCTGGGCAAGAATCTTGTCGAGGTCGTTTCGCTCGCCAAGTTTAACAAGGACAATATAGACAGGTATATAGGATGCAAAGGCTTTGAGTCGATCGAGCACCTCATCAAGCAGGGAAAAGGCGGCATAGTGCTATCAGGGCATTTTGGGAACTGGGAGCTTATGGCGCATTACTTCGGCATCAAGGGCTATAAGGTGAATGTAGTCGCGAGGCGCATGAGAATGGATAAGTTTGAAAATATTTTGGCAAGGGTGAGAAGACGGCATGGGGTCAATGTTATACACAGGGATGCATCTGCAAAAGATGTACTGACGATCATCAAGAGAAATGAATTTATAGGCATGATGCCTGACCAGGATATGGACAGCGTCTCAGGCGTGTTCGTGGATTTTTTTGGCCGCAGGGCATACACGCCTAACGGCCCGGCGGTCTTGAATTTTTTGACAAAACTACCGATAATCCCGTGTTTTATGGCGAGAAAGGGATTTGGCCACGAGATCATGGTGGATGAGCCGATCGAACTCAGCGTTACAGGCGACAGGGCAAGAGATATTCTGGAAAATACCCAGAGATACACAAAAATCATAGAGGATTACGTGCGGAGATTTCCTTCGCAGTGGGTCTGGTTTCACGACAGGTGGAAAACCAGGCCATAAAACGATCATGAAGAAAAAAATGTGTTGTGTAAAGAGATATTTTTCTTATGCACTTACGCTCTTATGCACTTGTGTACTTATGCCCTTATGCACTTATGCACTTTCTTTTGCGCAAGAAGGGGATCAGTCTGTGGACGGGTTTTCGCTTGTGCAATACAAGGATGAGGGCGCGAAAAAATGGGAGCTGAGCGGCCGGTCAGCAGAGGTGGAAGAGGGCAAGGTAAAGATAGACGAGGTCTCGGCGCTGACATTCGGAGAGGACACCACGCTTAAGCTGAAGGCAAGACAGGGGACATTTGACAGGGAAAAGGATTTGGTCCACCTTGAAAAGGATGTGGTGGCAAAGACAACGGACGGCACGATGTTATCCACGGATTCCCTGGACTGGGATGTCAGGACAAAGAATGTATCCAGTGACGTGGATGTAAATATAAAAAGACCCGGCCTCCAGCTCGATGGCACAGGCGCAAACGTGGACCTGGAAGAAAAGACAGCTGAGCTAAAACATGATGTAACAGCGAATATAACATCAGCGGCGCCTGACTATTTACGAACAGCGAACAACGAACAACGGACAACGATTACATGCGATGGCCCGCTTGAATTGAATTACAAAAAGAACCGCGCCACATTTCGCAATAATGTAGAGGTCATGGACAGGGAAGGCACGATATACGCGGACCGCATAGATGTCTTGTTCAGCCCTGAGGGCCGCAAGATAAAATGTGTGGCTGCCAAGGGAAACGTAAGGATAGTAAACGGCGAGAACGTGACATATAGTGACAAGGCGATATACCTGGTTGACCAGGGCCGCGTGATATTGCCCAGGCGGCCAAAATTGGTGATACAAAGTGAAGATAGAGACCAGTAGCGAACATCTATTAGAGGTAAGAAATCTCACAAAATCCTACGACGGTAAAAGAGTCGTTAACGGCGTGGATATAGAGATAAAGAGGGGCGAGGTCGTGGGACTGTTAGGTCCTAATGGTGCTGGAAAGACCACTACATTTTACATGGTGGTCGGAATGTTAAAGCCGGACGATGGCGCCATAATATTTGACAACAAAAATATAACGAAACTTGCGATGTTTAAGCGCGCGCGTAACGGCATAGGCTATCTCTCGCAGGAGCCGTCTATATTTAGAAAATTATCAGTTGAAGAAAATATAATGGCAGTACTGGAAACGCTGGATCTTCCGCGCACAGTGCGCAAAAAGAGACTAAAGGAGCTTTTGGAGGAGTTGCACATCGCGCACCTGTCAAAGAAAAAGGCGTACATGCTTTCAGGCGGCGAGCGGCGCAGACTGGAGATAACACGGGCGCTTGTTACAAATCCTCTGTTTATACTTTTGGACGAGCCGTTCAGCGGCATAGACCCGATCGCTGTGGCAGACACGCAGGAGATCATAGCCGAGCTCAAGCGCAAGGGGCTGGGTATACTGCTTACAGATCACAATGTGCGAGAAACGCTTGAAATAACAGACCGTTCGTATATAATGGCAGAGGGGCGCATTCTTATATCAGGGACCGCAAACGAACTCATAAATGATCTAAGGGCGCGCGAGATATATCTGGGCGAAAAATTCCGGATGTAAATATGAAATCAAATATAAAGAAACACAAGAGTTGCAAAAGGATAGTGGAGATCAAACTCCCGGCTGACAAGGTAAAGGGCGAGTTTGACAAGGTCTACGAGGGCATAAAAAAGGTTGCCAATGTGCCAGGCTACAGGGTCGGCAAGGCGCCGCGGGATCTGCTGGAGAGGCATTACGCAAAGGCCGCAAGGGAAGAGGTCATGAAAAAGCTCGTCCCTGATACTTACAGGCAGATCCTGGAAGAGCACAAGCTGGACCCTATAGGTTACCCTGATATAAGCGATGTGAAACTGGACGTGGACGGTGGGTTTTCCTACACGGCGAGCATCGAGACAAGACCGGAATTTTCATTGAGAAATTACAAGGGCCTGAGATTGAAGAAGAAAAAAATAGAGATAAAGGAAGAGGATGTCCAGAAAAATCTCGAAGCCCTTAGAGAGGCGCACGCCCAGCAGGTGCCGAAAAAGGATAGCGAGGAAAAAGAAATTCTCGTCCCGAAATTAGACGATGCGTTCGCAAAGGACCTGGGACTGGAGAATCTGGAAAAATTAAAGGAAGCGATACGCCAGAGTCTGAAACAAAGGCTGGAACAGGACGCCCAGGCGGATTTAGACGCGCAGGTCATCAACCAGCTCGTGGACAGCATGAATTTCGAGGTGCCGGAGTCATTGGTCAACGCTGAAAAAGAGAGACTGGTGAAGGACGCCTCCAGCCGCATCGCGTACATGCAGGCGATCCAGAACAAACAGAATCCTGACAAAAAATTTGAACTTAGTGATAAGGATAAGAAGGAATTAGAGGAAAACGCCGGTAAGCAGGCGCTGCGCCAGGTAAAAGCGTTTTTTATTCTGGATAAGATCGCGCAGGCCGAGAAGATATACATTAAACAGGAGGATATGGATAAATACATCGAGGGCATGGCAGCGCAGTATAAGAAATCAAAAAAAGAGGTAAGAGATCATCTAGAGAAGAATCACATGCTGGATGAGACCGCTGTAAACATGCGGAATAAAAAAGTCATGGAATTTTTATTGAAACAGGCGAAGATTAGCTGAGCATGCAATCTTTGTTCAAGGCTAAGCCTTGAACAGGCCTGTTCAAGGCTTAGCCTTGAACAAAGAAGGAGGCGTATATGTTGGTTCCTATAGTAGTAGAGCAGTCGGATCGGGGCGAGAGAGCGTATGATATTTACTCAAGGCTTTTAAAGGACAGGATTATTTTTATTGGTTTGGCGATAGATGACGTGGTGGCGAACCTTGTCATTGCGCAGATGCTTTTTCTCCAGCAGGAAGACGCTGACAGGGATATCAATGTTTACATAAACAGCCCGGGCGGGCTCGTGACAGCAGGGCTCGCGATATACGACACCATGCAGTTTGTAAAGCCGGACATATGCACGTACTGTATGGGCCAGGCAACGAGCATGGGCGCAGTACTTCTGGCGGCAGGCGCAAAGGGCAAGCGTATGGCATTGCCGAACTCGCGCGTGATGATACATCAGCCGTGGGGCGGCGTGCAGGGCCAGGCATCGGATATAAACATCCAGGCAAAAGAGATATTAAAGATGCGGGACAGGATCAACGAGATACTCGCAAAGCACACAGGCCAGAAACTGGACAAGATACAGAAAGACACTGACCGTGATTACTTCATGGCAGCCAAAGAGGCGAAAGAATATGGCCTTATCGACGAGGTAATCGTCAGCGACACCAAGAAGAAGAAAAAGAGTTAGAGAGGGGCAACATGAAGAACTACTTATTGACGCCAGGACCAACGCCGGTGCCGCCTGAATCATTAAGCGCAATGGCAAGACCAATAATACATCACAGGACGCCGCAGTTTCAGGCAATATTAAAGGAAGTAGAAGAAGGCCTGAAGTATGTATTTCAGACAAAAGAGAGCGTTCTTATACTTTCTTCAAGCGGAACAGGCGTGATGGAAGGTGCTGTCGCAAGCCTGCTCTCGCCAGGCGACAGGGCGATCGTGGTGCGCGCTGGAAAATTCGGCGAACGCTGGGGTGAACTATGCGCGGCGTATGGCATTGAATTTACTGCGATAGACGTGGAATGGGGCAAGACAGTCAGTCCGCTGAAGATAAAGGAGATACTTGAAAAAGATAACAAGATAAAAGCTGTCTATGTGACTTTATGCGAAACCTCCACAGGCGTGACTACTGACATACAGACGATCGCAAAATTCACCAGGAATACGCAGGCGGTTCTGGTCGTGGACGCAATAAGCGCGCTGGGCGCAGTGCCGCTTAAAACAGATGAATGGGGCATTGATGTGGTGGTGTCTGGTTCGCAAAAAGGTTTGATGATCCCTCCAGGGCTTGCCTTTGTGAGTTTGAGTAGAAAGGCGCTTGGCCTGGTCGAGAAGTCTACTTTGCCGAAATATTATTTTAATTTTAAGGCGTACAAAAAGTCCATTGATAAAAATGACACGCCATATACGCCTGCGGTGAATCTTGTGATAGGGCTTAACGAGGCATTGAAGATTATAAAAAAAGACGGGCTTGAAAACGTGATCGCCCGCCACAAAAAGCACGCGCAGGCTGTGCGGGCTGCGATGAAGGCGCTGGGCCTGGAGCTTTTCGCTCCTGATGCGTGTTCAGACGCGGTCACTTCTGTCAAGGTGCCTGAAGGCGTCGACGGCGTCAAGCTCGTAAAGACGATGCGTGACGCGCACGGCGTGGCCATTGCCGGCGGCCAGGCGCAGCTAAAGGGCAAGATCTTTCGAATCGCCACAATGGGCTACATAACCGCAGCCGATTTAAAGGTATGCACCCAGACTCTGGAGACAGTTCTTGCAGAGTTGGGGTATAAATTCGAGAAGGGTGTTGGCGTTAAGGCGCTTCAGCAAGCCCTTATCTGACAAATCGTGCGTGTCGAGATTCTCAGATAAGGATAAGGAGAGGATATGTTTAAGATACTTATAAGTGATTCGCTGGCAGAGGAAGGGATTGAGATATTAAAGAAGGTAAAGGAGTTTAAGGTAGACGTAAAACTCAAACTCCCGCCAGAGGAATTGAAGAAAATAATAAAGGACTATGACTGTCTTTTGGTGCGTAGCGGCACAAAAGTGACAAAGGATATTATCAAGGCGGCGGATAAACTAAAGGTAATAGGAAGGGCTGGTGTGGGGCTCGACAATATCGACCTCGCGGCTGCTTCAAAGCGCGGCATTATCGTGATGAACACGCCTGGCGGCAACACGATCTCCACGGCCGAGCACACGATGTCGCTTATCCTCGCGCTCTCGCGCAATATCCCGCAGGCGGATGTCTCGACAAAACAGGGCAAGTGGGAGCGAAAAAAGTTCATGGGCGTCGAGCTGTATGGCAAGACCCTGGGCATTATAGGACTCGGCAGGATCGGCGCTGAGGTCGCGAAGCGCGCAGCCTCGTTTGGCATGAAGATACTGGCGTATGACCCGTTTCTTTCATTGGAAAAGGCAAAGGAACTGGGCGTCGAGTCAGTCGAGGTAAAAGATATTTTTAAAAATGCGGATTATATTACTGTGCATACGCCTTTGACAGACGAGACCAGACATATCGTAAACAAAAAAGCGATCAGCCAGATGAAGGACGGGGTGCGCATTATAAATTGTGCGAGGGGCGGAATAATAGACGAGGCCGCAGTGGTCGAAGGCATAAAGAGCAAAAGGATAGCAGGCGCGGCGTTTGATGTATATGAAAAAGAACCGCCAAAGGACAGCCCGCTTATTGGGTGCGAAAATGTGATCATCACCCCGCACCTGGGCGCGTCCACAGAAGAGGCGCAGGTCAATGTGGCTATTGACATTGCCAACAGCGCGAGGGACGCGCTTTTGGGCTGCGGCATACGAAACGCTGTAAACGTGCCGTGCGT